>NZ_BAAAUT010000042.1:0-69670 GCF_039534085.1 Planomonospora alba | reverse complement strand
AGTACGACGGCCGCTTGTCGCCCCAGCGCGGCTTGCCGAACCGGGCCGCGTAGGCACACATCACGCTCCCCAGCGCCGAGCCCAGCGTCGGCGGGGCTGCGACGACCCGCTCGACCGTCTCGGCGGCGTCCAGCCCCAGTTCCTCGAAGCGGTTCCGCCGGCGGCTCATCAGCCACTCGGCCAGCTCGCGGCGGCGGGCCGGGTCGGCCAGGTCGCCGAACCGGTGTCGCCGCTGGTAGGCGGCGATCATGAACTGGGTCTCCGGCGGCACCGCGATGCGGGAATGGGCCCGCAGCATGAACCGCAGCATCGTCATCCCGGAGCGCGGGCACCCGATGACGAAGATCGGCCGCTCGGACTGCATCACAACGAACCCCCGTGGAAATCGCTCAGGAAAGGGCCGGTCAGGCGGGCACGCGCTCCGGCTGCCGCTGCCGGACCGGTACGGCGGGCACCGGCGTCCGGGCGAAGCGCCAGAGCCGGAAGATCAGGTAGAACTCGTTCAGCAGGAGCAGCGCGCCCGCGGCGGCCGAGACGGGCATCAGAGCCCGGGGGCCGAGGAGCGGCGCCACCACGAACACCGCGGCGTGGAACTCGATGCCGCTCACCAGGTGGGTGCGCACGCGGTAGCGGGCGAGGAACGGGCCGATCAGGCGGTAGCGTCCCAGCAGCCCCCGCACCGGCCGGACCGCCGGTGTCCCGGCCGCCGCGCCTCCTCCCGGCACCGCGCCGGCCGCGCCGGACGCCTGCGCCACCGGGACGAAGCCCTGCGGGGTGGCGACGTAGCCCTGAGCCTCCCACCTCTCCCGGACCGCGTCTCGCACCCGCTTCATCTGCGGCGCGTTCACGTAGCGGAACAGGTCGAGCACCGTGACGCCCGTACCGAACAGGACGTAGGCCAGGTCACCGGTCACCGCGTACTGCCCGGAGGCCAGTCCGGCCGCGCAGCAGGCCACCCGGACGCGGTCGCCCAGGTAATCGGCCCAGAGGCCGAACGGCGTGCCCGTGCCCTTGAGCCGGGCGATCTTGCCGTCCATGCAGTCGACCATGAAGCTCAGGTAGAACAGCACGGCCCCCGCCGCGAGCCGTCCCGCCGCGAAGGCCACCGCCGCCGCCAGGCCGAGCACCAGGGAGAACCGGGAGAGGCCGTTCGGCGTGATGTCCGTGCGGTTGGCGACGAGCAGCGTCAGCCGGCACGCCACCGGATCGACCAGGAAGACCGTCCACCAGGAGTCTTTCGGCTTGCACGTGGCGCGAACGTCGTCCAACGAGTAGGCCTTCATGCATGCCAGCATGGCGAGCGCCCGGTTACCGGAATCGACGCTCTGTAACCCCCGGAACGTCTCCATGCCACTTCTTGACCAACATCGGCCAGTGCCCCCGGCCGCTTTCCCCCGCCGACAGACCGCCGAGGGCCTGGCCGTCCATCCTCTCCGGGGCCGCGTTCCCCGGCGGGAGGGACGGCACGCCGGGAACGCGGAACGGCGCCACCGGAAACCGGTGACGCCGTCACGTCGCACCGCCCTGGACGGGCTCCTCAGGGCCGACCGAAGACCGCCTCCACCACCCGGGCGGCGGCCCGGCCGTCGGCGAGGCCGCAGTGCCTCGCCACGAAGGCGTCGTAGCGCGCCGCGTACTCCTCGGCGACCGCGTCGATCCCCCGCAGCGCGGCGACCACCTCGTCGGTGCCGCGCAGCAGCGGGCCCGGGGCGTCGGCGAAGTCGAAGTACAGGCCGCGCAGGTGGTCGCGGTAACGCTCCAGGTCGTAGGTGTGGAAGAGGATCGGCCGGCGGGTCACCGCGAAGTCGAACACCGCGGAGGAGTAGTCGGTGACCAGGACGTCGGCCACCAGGTACAGCTCCTGGACGTCGGGATAGGCGGACACGTCGGTGACGAAGCCGTCGCCCGCGCCGGGCACCCGGCCCGTGACGTCGGGATGCCGCCGGACCAGCAGCACGTGGTCGGGGCCGAGCCGCTCCCGCATCCGCGCCAGGTCGAGCCGGAGGTCGAGCCGGTAGCGGCCCCTCCCCACGGGCTGGTCCTCGCGCCGCGCGGGGAGGTAGAGCACGACCTTCCTCCCCCGGCGCAGGCCCAGCCGCTCCCTGACCCGCTCCGCCAGCTCCCGGCGGCCCGGCCGCACCAGGACGTCGTTGCGCGGGCAGCCGGTCTCCAGCAGCGTGCCGGAGAAGCGGAAGGCGCCGCGCAGCAGGGGCGTGCACCACGGGCCGGGCGAGACGAGGTAGTCCCACTGCGCGACCTGCCCGGCCAGCAGTTCCCGGCCGACGGCCGCCTGCGCCCCTCCGGCGTCGAACCCGGTGCGCTTCATCCCGGCCCCGTGCCAGGTCTGCAGGACGGTCTGCCCCGGCCGGCGCTCGAACCAGGGTGGCAGGTGCACGTTGGCGACGACGTAGCGGCAGCGGGCCAGCGCCTTGTAGTGGTCGGCGCCGCCCCAGCGGACGGGGACCACCCCCGGTGGCAGCTCCACCTGCCCGTCGCGGACCACCCAGAGGAACTCCAGGCCGCTCCCCCGCCGCAGCAGCTCCTCGTAGACGGCCTTCGGGTCGTCGGCGAACCGCCTGCCCCCGTAGGCGTCGAACAGCACGGCCTGCCGCAGCGGCTCCCCGCGCCACGCCGGGTAGCGCGCGGTCCGCAGCACCCGCTGGTTCTTCGCCCCGCGCTCGTGCTCCGTCAGGTCGCCGCCCACCACGAGCACCGCGTGCCCGGTGCCGTCGGTCTCGAAGGAGAACTCCCGGCCCCCGGCGGCGTGCCCGCCGACCTCCCGGTCCGTCTCCAGCGGCAGGTCGCGTGCCGCGGTCCGCAGGGCCAGGCCGTACCTGCCCTCGGGGAGCGGGAGCGTGCCCGCCAGGGACCGGGCCGCGGCGGGGGTGACGACGGCCTCGAAGCGGGTGCCGTCGCAGCGGACCGGGAACGACCACTCGCCGCAGCGGTCGGCTGAGCGCACGACGAGACGCTCCGGCGCCTCCCCGACGTCGGCGAAGCCCCCGGCGAGCAGCAGCCGCGCACCGGCGGACCACTCGGCGCGCTCCACCGCGGCGGCCGGCGGCTGCACGCGCAGCACGAGGTCCCCCGCCGCCGACGGCCCGATGACGATCTCGCGGCCCTCCCGCACGTGCCGGTGCTCACCGAGGGCGTCGAGGACGGGCCACGGCTCCTCCGCCGCCCCGCCGGTGACCCGGGCCCGCCACCGCACCCCCGTGTCCAGGGCGAGGGCCTCCGGCCCGGCCGGGTCGAGCCGGGGCGGCCGCTCGGGCAGCACGTCGCGCAGGTCGACCTCGGCGGTGAAGGAGCCCCCCTCGGTGCGGACCGGGTAGGTCAGGACCGTCCCGCCGGGCTCGCGGACCAGTTCGAGGACGGATCCGGCCGGCAGAGCGGGGGCGCGCCCGGCCAGCCGGAGCCGGCCGCCGTCCACCCCGCGCGCGGTGAGCCGCAGACGCTCCGGCTCCACCCGCAGGACGAAGCCGTCGTCCTCGGCCCGGCCGGCGATCACCCGCATGCCCTGCGGCACCTCGAAGGCGCTCTCCCGGAAGTCGTCCGGCCCGCCCACCCGCAGCCGATCGCGCCGCACCATGCCGCGGTGGAGCACCAGCAGCTCGACGTGCCAGGCCGACGCCTCCGGCCCTGCGGACAGCCGGCCCGGCTCGACGGTGATCCGGAAACCGCCCCAGTCCCGCTGCCGGTTGCTGTCGCGCGGAGAGTCGACCGGGGCCGCCTGCACGGCGGCGACCGGGACGCGGACCCGCCGTCCGGCGCCGGAGCACACCAGCGAGGCGAAGATCTGCTGGTGCACCCGCTGCGTCGGGCGGAGATACCGTACGGTGGCCCGCCCCTCGATGACGAGGCGGCCGTCCTCCCAGCGCACCCCGTCCACCCGCTGCGCCAGGGTCAGCTCGCCGCGCAGGCGGGTCACCTCGGCGGGCAGGCCGCCCACCGGGACCCGGAGGTGGTAGCGGCCGCCGCGGCGGACCGCGCGCGGCTCGGCCGTGCGCTCCCAGGCGAGCCCGGCCAGCACGTCGTCCAGGCGGCCCCGCCGTACCAAGTGCCACAGCACGCGGCGCGGCGCGGGGAGCGCGGCCAGGACGGCCGGCCCGGCGTCGTCGAGGTAGGCCGCCGCCAGCTCCATGAACCGCAGCCGGAAGGCGTCGTCGCCCTGGGGCAGGGCCCTGAGGAAGAGCGCCAGGTCGCTGTCGAGGGCGGTGCGGTCCCAGGCGGGCACGTACTCGGCGAACTCCCCGGCCAGCAGGAAGTCCCGCACCGCCCGCACCGCGGTGAACCGGTCCTCCGCCCCCTTGACCCGGGCCCGGTCCTGGGTGATCGACTGCTGCTCGCCCTCGCGCTCCCGCCACAGGTAGACGTCTTCTGTCAGCACGTCCACCGCCTTGGCCAGGAAGTGCGCCGGCAGCGCGACCGCGATGTCCTCGTAGAGCACGCCCTCGGGGAAGCCGAGCCCGTGCTCGTCCCAGAAGGAGCGCCGCCAGAGCTTGTTGGTGACCAGCCGGTCCCGCAACAGGGCGTCGTGGGAGGTGATGTGGCCCCGCCGGACGGGCCGGGCGCAGACCACCCGGTGCATCGGGGACTGCCGCATCCTCCGCCCGCCGAACCGCCTGACGTTCCCCGACACCAGGTCGGAGCCGGTCTCCAGCAGGCTGCCCGCCATGGTCTCCAGCGCGTGCAGCGGCAGCAGGTCGTCGCCGTCGAGGAAGGCCACGAACTCCCCCGAGGCCTCCCGCAACCCCGCGTTGCGCGCGGCGCCGAGACCGGCGTTGTCCTGGCGCAGAAGCCGGAACCGGGGATCGCGCTCCCGGTACTCCTCGGCGATCCCGGCACCGGCGTCGGGGGAGCCGTCGTCGACCACCACGACCTCCAGGTCCCGCCACGTCTGCGCCGCCAGCGACTCCAGGCACGCCCGCAGGTAAGGCTCCACCTTGTAGGCCGGCACGATGACACTGAGCAGAGGCATGCCCTGTCCCCCCTTGAATCCCCACCAGCGGTCCCCGGCCGGATCACCCGCCGGTCCTCCCCCTCGGGATCCGGCCCGCTCGCCGGCCCGCAGACTCCGGTCGTCACGGCCGGTCCCGTCCGCCCGAAGGTTCACGCACGGTTTCTGACGAAGGCGTCCAGCCCTCGGTGGCCCTGGTACTTCGACCGCGTGAACTGCGGGAACTCCTCAGCCCAGCGATCGCTCACGGCCGTCTCGTCCGTCCTCCCGGCGTCGTCGAGGAAGACCGCCACCTGCTCGGCGCAGTAGGGCAGGAGCAGAGGCAGGGCGGGATAGCGCGCGGTGGGCCCGGTGGCGCCGGGCGGTCCGTCGACGAAGAGGAGCCCGACCTCCACCAGGTCCGCGAGGGCCTCGCGGGAGTACCACCGCCAGCTCTCGCCGCCGCTCTCCCACTGCTCCAGGGGCGCCAGCCGTACGTCCACGACGGAGGAGAGGCCGTGTGCGCGGACGAGGGCGCGGCTCTCCTCCGCGTACTGCGGGTCGTGTTCGAGGGCGACCACGGTGGAACCCGTCTGCTCGGCGATGTAGCCCAGCCATACGCTGGACGATCCGCTGCCGCATTCCACGATCGTCTTCGGCTTGACCCGGAGGATCCATTCGATCATCGGGCGCAGCGCGTCGGCCGGCGCCGCCCAGCCGACGAGCGGCGGGAGAGGTGCCCGGGGGCGGATGAAGGCGCGCAGGTCGACGAACGCCTCGGTCTGGGCGTAGGTGTCACGGACGGCGCGCTCCAGGGAGCGGCATCTGCCGTCCAGGAGCGCGAGGTCGCGCTTCATCCGGGCACGCGACTCGGCCATGGCCCTGGCCTGTTCGGCGTGCCGCTTCCCCGCCTGCTTCTCCGCCGCGCGGAGCCGCCCCTCGATGCGATCGATCCTGGTGCTCATCCGCTTCATCCGTGCCATGTCCCGGCCGTATCTCCGCAGCCCGGACTCGGTGCGGGCGAACGCCAGCACGGCGAAGGCCACCATCGAGCACGTGAACAGCCGCTGGTCGACGGCGCCGAGCCCGTACGCCGCGGTCATCGCGGAACACGCCAGCGCGCCGCCCGCGACGGCGATGCGACCTCTCTGCCTCAGCAGCCTGGTCCCCATGGAAGCCCCCGAACGTCCTCTCCGCGGCCGCAGACTCTCTGCGCCGGTCGATCCGGGTCCGCCGGACACCCTCCCGGGACGGACCTCCGAACGCCCGCCCACCTACCGCTCGATCTTCCTGCGACCGCCCCGGATCGCCCGGTCGGCGGTCTGCGGGTCCGGACCCGGTGCCTGCCTGCGGCTCCGCACGAGTCGCAGGCCCTCCGCGACCATCCCGCGGATGCGCCCCCGGGGCGTCCGGTCGAGCTGCCTGCGCAGGAGCCTGGCCTGCCGCCTCCAGTAGCGGACCTTCCGCTTCCACCGCTCTATCTCCGGGTCGACGGCCGGCTCGTCGTCCGTCGCCCCCATGGGACGCAGGCCCCATGACAGGCCGTCCTCCCACACCGTGCCGGAGACCTGGTGCATCACGTCCCCGATCTCCTCCCCAGGAGCGGCGAGCAGCAGCGCGCGGCGGACCGCGGCGGTGCGCTCCAGCCGGGCGGCCACCATCTCCTCGCCCTCCTCCAGCACCAGGGAGACCAGGCCCAGGGCATTGTCGTCGGCGAACTTCAGGAGCCGTTCCAGGGCGTCCGGCCGGGGGACCCACCCGGCCGGGCACGTGAACCTGAAAGGAACCGGGAACGCCGTCTCCGCCGGCCTCTCCGCGAACCTGACCCTGGCCTCTCCCCGGAAGCTCTCCCTGATGAGGCGGAGATCCGCGGACGGATCGTCCAGCGGGAAGCGCTGCTCCCCGGCGAGCAGGCCCCACGGGCCGACGAGCGTGACGGAGACATCGGACATGCGGCCGGCCAGGAGGCCGTTGACCGTGGCCTGGACGCTCTCCGCGGAGCGGCCGGAGGCATCGACCACGGCCTCCACGTTGGGCACCAGGTACTGGCGGTTCGGGTGGTTCCGCAACGACCGGTAGTGCGGGATCCGCTCGGTGATGTAGGGCATGGTGTGGCGCCTGCTCTCTCTTCTCCGCCGCATCGCGGCCGAGCCGCCGAGGTGGTGGCAGACGGACCGCCTGTCCGCCACGAAGACCGCTCCCGCCTGCGCCAGGCGGAAGGCGAACTCCGCATCGTGGCCGAGCGGCAGCGACACGTCCAGGCCGCCCACCGACCGGAAGAGGTCCGCCGGAAGGGACGCGGCCGTGCCGACGTATCCGGTGAACGCGTCGGAGCCGGCCTGGCGGAGGTCACCGGTCCTCTCCCACATCTCCATGACCTGGTGCGGCACCCCCTCGTCCTCTCCGAAGAGCTTCGCCGCCGTGCCCGAGACGACGGCCGCCTCCACCTCCGACGCCGTGAAGACCCCCGCCCGCCGCTCGTGGAACCGCACCTGCCCGAGGACCACGAGGTAGCCGGCCAGATGGTGCCACCGCATCTGGGTCTCGATGTGCTCCCGGTCCAGCACCACGTCGGCGTCGAGCCAGTGCACGACGTCGCCCTCGGCCACCGCCGCGCCGCGCTGCCGCGCGTTCACCCCTTCCCCGCCGTCCTGGACGCGGACGACCCGGGTCCGCTCCGGTACCGGCCCGGGACCGCTCAGCCGTACCGCCCCCCCGGTGTCGACCACGACGACCTCGAGCAGGTGGCTCGGGTAGCTCTGGCCGGCCAGGCTCGCCAGTGCGAGCGGCAGCGTCTCATCGCACCGGTACGCCGGGATGACGACGCTGACCGATTTGCGGGGGAGCCACTCTCCCGGCTCCGGCACGGGCAGGGTCCCGTAGTCGTTGCAGCGGATCCGCGGCTGGACCATCTCCGCACCGCCGAGAACCGGAGATCCCATGCGCCTCACCGTGCCTTTCCCCCGTGGCAGCTTTTCTTCACAGCGCAGCCTTCCTCGCCGGAGAAGGGACATCCATCTCCATCAACGGATTCGCGTACAGTCCTCGCCATTGCTGGCGGTACGACCTCAGGAACGTATTGATCGGCTCTTTCCAGGTGTGGCCTGCGATGCTTCCCCGGCGGACCATGTAGTTCAGGCCGTGGGCCCGGTAGATCCGCCCTCCGGCCGCGGTCACCGACTCCAGCAGCTGGGTGTCCACGGCCCGGGGGATCGGCCGGAACCCTCCCACACCGGTGAAGGCCTCCCGCGAGACGAGGATGGAGCTGCCGGCGACGTGGTTGGCGTAGACCTCCGTGACCGCCCTGCGCCGGACGGTCGTGTCGATGGTCTCCAGGTGGTAGAACTCCGCCGCGCATCCCACGAGGTCGGCGTTGGAATAACGCCGGGCGAGCATGAGGTCCGACAGGTGGTCGGGGCCGTACCAGTCGTCGTCGTCCATCTTCGCCAGGTAGTCACCGGACGAGGCCCGCGCGGCCTCGTTGAGCACGTCTCCGAAGACCTTCCGGGGATCCACCTCGATCACCTCGATCGCTCCCGGATAGGCGGCCACCGCGGCGGCCACCTCCGGCCGGTTCGCCGACAGGCCGTGAAGTGCCAGGATCAGTTCCACCGGCACTCCCCGTTGCCGCCCCACCTGGCTCAGCGCGAACCCGACCATGTCCGGCCGCCGCGTGCACAGCAGGACCGAGACCGTCGGCGGGTCCGGCGGCCTGAACCCGCCGGCCTCCGCGAGACTCCGCCACCGCCCCGCCACACCGTGCGTGCGCAGCGCCGCCCGGCGCAGCCGGACGCTGAACGACTCGCGCAGCAGCGGGTCGGCCAGGTCCTCCGGGTCGAACCCGTTCAGCAGCGCGGCCAGTTCCGTACCGAGGACCCGGCTCCACCACGGCCCGGGCCGGGCGATGACCGGCACACCCGCGGCGGCCAGGCCGCAGACCACCCGCGCGACGCCGACCGGCGCCCGCCAGCCCCCGTCGAGCTCCACCGCCACTCCCGGGAGCCCGCGCACCCGGATGATGTCCATTTCGGTGAGGGCGCCGGAGAGCGGGATCCGCGTGACGGCCCTGTCCTCCCGGGTTATCTCGTACGCCCCGTGGGCCTCGCGGAACCCGCCGACGGGTCCGTCCGCCGCCGCCACGAATCCGATCGGGCAGACCACGGCCTCATCGACCGGTGGGATGACGTCGGGTGAGAACGGGACGCCGGTTCCGGCGGTCCCCGGCTGCGCGGCATCAGGCCGCACGGTACCGCCGGAGACCTCCGGCCGCTCGATCAACCGGGACCCGTCCCCCTGCCAGGGAGGTGTCTCCGCCGTCACCGTCCGCAGGACGAGATCGCCTCCCGGAGCGTTGTTCCTGCACGGGACCGGGCCTGTCACGGGTGCCGGCGTCACGTTGGGGTCCCCCGGCCTCCAGTGGGAGGACCCGACGCCCGCCAGGGAGACCACCGGCGCATGCGGCCCTCCTCGGGAAGGGCCGGTCATGCCTCTCGACAGCGTCCGGAGCACCCCGCCGGCCGGCACCTGCCCGGCGAAATCCGCCTCGATCCGCCACGACCCGTCCGGCTCACGGCACACCTGCAGGTTGCGCAGCTTCCCCCAGTAGCGCCCGTTGTCGAGGGCGGGCACCGGAGCCGACCGCCAGGCCGGTGATTCCGTGATCACCACGGTGATCCCCCGGACCTCGGGGAGAAGGGCCCCCAGGGGAACCACCCGCCGCAGATCCGCCGGTGTCCTGGCCAGCAGGAGGAACCGCCGCACCGCCGTCCCGGTCAGCGGTCGATCGGTCGGCACCGCGTCGAGATCCACCCAGCTCGCGTCCGCGCGCCCGCACAGGTCTGTGGGGGGCTCGGGACACCCTTCGAAACCGATATGGCCGCCGAGGACGGTGTCGACCATGTTCGAACGAACTCTCATGACGCCTTCCGGGAATCATCTGGCGGCCCAGGACACGCCGACTCGACAACCGAAATCCAAACGTGGCCGTTGCGGCGGCCCACGGACGTTTACCTCACCTTCACCCGCCGCTGGGCGACTCTTGCGTGCCGCGCGGGAGCCCGGGACCGGGGAGCCGCGGCGCGGACGTCACCCGGAGAGCCCTGACTCCGCGCGCACGCCCGCACCTTCCTTTATGCGGACGCGCCAGCGCTTCGTGACCTGGTATTCAGGCCAGGAGGCGATGTTGTGGGCGTTCTCGTCCTCGCCCTCGCGATAGACGACCAGAATGGAATACCCCTTCTCCGCTTCCGCCAGCAGGGACCGGGGGACCACGGGAACGGTCCTGCTGAGCATCCTGACCGCCTTGCATCCCAGGCGGTGCGCGAGAATGGTCGTGTTCCAGGCGAAAACGGCGCAGGGACGGCCGTAGCCGATCTCCTTGATCCTGTCCGTGAGGATTCTGTCGTGCTCACGGACGTACGTGTGGTGAGCCACGTTCTCGGCCAGGTAGGAGTGCTGCAGGAGAAGGTGGCCGCCGATCAGCACCGAGCAGCAGGCGGCCGCGCCCGCGACTCCGGATCGCCGTCTGAGGCCGGCCGCCAGGAAGATGAGCCCTCCCGCCGCGGCGATCGCCCAGAGCCCGAGCGTGGGCATCATGTACCGCGGGTGCGTGCGCAGGCCGAAGTAGAGATACGGCATCGCCATGCCCGCACCGAGGATGACGGGGGTGGCGGCCACGATCCAGGACTCGTACCCCCGGGCCGCGATCAATCCCGTGATCATCAGCAGGAGAACGACGGCCAGCCACACGAGCCCGCCTACGGGAAGAGGGCCGCACCGCTCCACCGTCTCGCAGGACAGGGGCCCGTCCAGCGCCCTGAGGTTGTGCTCGATGAGCCACTGCGGTTCCTTGAAGTTCTCACTCGCGGTCGCGAGACGCTGCTCGAAGCTCCCGTATTTGATGATCGCTTCCGCGGACCACAGGCCCCAGCCGGCGGCCAGGCCACCGGTCAGCGCGGCGATGGCCCCGAGCGCCCGCCTCCTCCGCTCCGGAACGCGCAGCATGAGAGCGGCCGCCCCGCCCAGGGCGAGCGCGATCAGCGTCGCGTCGGTCACGCGGAAGAGCGAGACGAGGAACGTGACGGCCGCCACGGCCGCCTGCGACCTCCACGTGACCGGGGTGCCGGTGGCCGCGACGCGCAGCACCATGCCCGTGAGGGCGACGGCGCCCAGCGCCGTGTAGACGTTGGGCAGAGCCTCGATGCCGTAGAACACGGACAGCCAGCAACCGCCGAAGAGCGCCGCCGCCGTGGGAGCGAGATGACCGGGACGGACCCGGCACCAGACGTGAAACGCACCGAACAGCAGCAGCGCCGAGACGATCGCGAGGTACACCCGCACGACCACGAGCGAGTCCGTGATCATGACCACCGGGGCGACGATGAGGGGCGTCCCCCAGCCGCGGGACGCATGGAAGAAGATCGGTTCCCCGTTGAGCGAGAATTGGCTGAGGTATACGGCCTCGTCCCATTCGATACCGAATTCCGGTGTGACCAGAAGGAGTTGGGCCGCGGCGTAGCAGAGCGCGACGATTCCCAGGAGGACCTGCGGGCTCACCGCGCGGCCGCCCGCCGCGGGGTCCGGCACCGCGCCCACGGACGGCGCGGCCGCTCCGGCCGCGCCGTCCCGATCCAGATCGTGCATGATACGGAAGACCTCTCTGTTCAGGGCCGGTGCGCCCGGAGCATCAGCGACACGCCGGGCAGCGACCGCACCGGCAGGTGGCGCTCGGCCCTGACGACCGCGGTCAGCGCCGCGTTGACCAGCGCCGGCACGTCGGCCACGTCGCATCCGGTCGAGGTCCGCCGCCGCAGCGCGACGACGGGCCGCAGCAGGACGTTCCAGCTCCACAGCTCGTCGACGACGAGGCCGGCCTTCTCCATCAGCTCGGTCAGGGTGCGCCGGTCGTAGCGGCGGTAGTGGCCGCTCGCCTCGTCGTGGGCGGACCAGAGGGCCATGTCGCAGGGGACCGCGATCAGCGCGGTGCCGCCGGATCGCAGCACGCGGGCGATCTCCGCGGCGGCGAGGTGGTCCTCGTCGATGTGCTCCAGCATGTCGAAGGCCACGGCCAGGTCGCACACGCCCGAGTCGAGCGGGAGGTCCCGCGCGTCGGCTCTGATCGCGTTCAGGCCCCGGGCGCGGGCGATGTCGACGCCCGTCTCGGAGTAGTCCACCGCGAGCGCGTCCCAGCCCTCCTCCACCAGCACCCGGGTGTTGCCTCCACCGGCGGCGCCGACGTCCACCGCCCGGCCGGGCCGGCCGAGTCTCCGGACCTGCCTGGCGAGGATGGCGCGGCGCTCCCGGTACCACCAGTGGCGGTCCTCCACCGCGGTCGTCACCTGAATGTCGGATGCGTCCACGGCTCCCCCTGGTCGGACTCGGGTACGGATGACACGGATGCGGCTCCCCGGGCCGGGCGCCACCACTCCTGGTGGTCGCGGTACCACCGCACGACCTCGGCCAGCCCTTCGCCGAAGTCCACCCGGGGCTCGTAGCCGATCGATCTGATCTTGGTGCTGTCCACGGAGTAGCGCTGGTCGTGCCCGAGCCGGTCGGGGACGCGCACGACCATGTCCCAGCCCGCGCCGAAGAGCGCGAGCAGCCGCTCGGTGAGCTCCAGGTTGGTGAGCTCGACGCCGCCGCCGATGTTGTAGACCTCACCGGGGCAGCCCTTCTCCAGCACGAGCTGGACGCCCCGGCAGTGGTCGTCGACGTGCAGCCACTCGCGGACGTTCCGGCCGTCCCCGTAGAGGGGGACGCGGCGGCCGTCGATCAGGTTGGTGACGAAGAGCGGGATGACCTTCTCGGGGTACTGGTACGGGCCGTAGTTGTTGGAGCAGCGGGTGATGCGGACGTCGAGCCCGTGGGTGCGGGCGTACGCCCGGCAGAGCAGGTCGCCGGAGGCCTTGGCCGCCGAGTAGGGCGAGTTGGGCAGCAGCGGCTGCGACTCGTCCCACGAGCCCTCGGCGATCGACCCGTACACCTCGTCCGTGGAGACCTGGACGAAGGTGCGGACCCCGGCTTCCAGCGCCGCCTGCAGCAGCCGCTGCGTGCCGAGCACGTTCGTCGTCACGAAGTCGCCGGCGTCGGCGATGGACCTGTCGACGTGGGACTCCGCGGCGAAGTTCACGACCACGTCGTGGCCGGGGACGACCTCGGCGAGGAGGCGGGTGTCGGCGATGTCCCCGCGGATGAAGGTGTAGGCGCGGTGGTCTGCCACGGGGGCGAGGTTGGCGAGGTTCCCGGCGTAGGTGAGCTTGTCGAGGACCGTCACGCGGGCGTCCTCCCAGCCCGGATAGGCGCCCCGCAGCAGCGACCGCGCGTAGTGGGAGCCGATGAATCCGGCTCCGCCGGTGACGAGGACCCTCATGCGCGCACCTGGATCCTGCTGTGGTCGCCGACCATGAGCCCGTACGTGTTGGGCGTGCCCTCCGCGCGGCTCACCTCGACGTTGCGGCCGATGAGCGAGTGGGCGAGCCGCGAGATCCCGTGGACGGAGGAGTCGTCGAGCACGATCGAGTACTCGACCTCCGCGTCCTGCACGACGCAGCGCGGCCCGATCGAGGTGAAGGGGCCGACGTAGGAGGACTGGATCTTCGCGTCGGCGCCGACCACGATCGGCCCGCGGAGCACGGAGTTCTCCACGACCGCTCCGGGCTCGATGACGACCCGCCCGGTGACCTCGCTCAGCCCGTCGACCGTGCCCCGGTTGACGGGTTCGACGGTCTCCAGGACCATGCGGTTGCACTCCAGCAGGTCCTGCAGCCGGCCGGTGTCCTTCCAGTAGCCGGAGACCATGTGCGACTGGACGGAGCGGCCCTGCCCGATCAGCCACTGGACCGCGTCCGTGATCTCCAGTTCGCCGCGCGCGGACGGCCTGATCGCCCGGACCGCCTCGTGGATGGCGGGCGAGA
Organism: Planomonospora alba; assembly: GCF_039534085.1. Classification (NCBI taxonomy): domain Bacteria; kingdom Bacillati; phylum Actinomycetota; class Actinomycetes; order Streptosporangiales; family Streptosporangiaceae; genus Planomonospora; species Planomonospora alba. Next base: position 55,822 of record NZ_BAAAUT010000042.1, on the reverse strand, counting down.
AGGAGTAGACCCCCACGATGGCCAGGTCGCTGCGCGGGTCCGCCGGCTTCTCCTGAAGGGCGACGATCTCGCCCGCGGGGCCGAGCTCGGCGACTCCGTAGAACTGCGGCTCGGCGACCTTCGTCAGCAGGATCTGCGCGTCGTACCCACCGCGGCGGAACGCGTCCACCAGGCCGGAGATCCCGCCGAGGAGGAAGTTGTCACCGAGGTACATCACGAAGGGGTCGTCGGCGAGGAACTCCCGCGCGATCAGCACGCAGTGCGCCAGACCGAGCGGCGCCTCCTGGGGGATGTAGGTGACGTCGAGGCCGAACCGCGAGCCGTCGCCCACCGCCTCCCTCACCTCGGCACCGGTGTCGCCGGTGATGATCCCGACGCTGGTGATGCCCGCGTCCCGGATCGCCTCCAGCCCGTAGTAGAGCACCGGTTTGTTGGCGACGGGGACCAGCTGTTTGGCGGAGGTGTGGGTCAGCGGACGCAACCGCGTACCCCTGCCACCCGCCAGGACGAGCGCTTTCACCCTTCTCAGCTCCCTTGGCTCCGGTAAGGCGGATCCGGCGGGGCTCCGGTGAGCACGACCGGCCGCGACGGCCATTGCCGTACCGAGTGTGGAAGGGCCGAATTCGCTTCACCCCCCGCTTTTGCATCCCGGCGCCCCGGCCGTTACCAACGCTTTGCCCGCGCCCGGCCGCGGAAGGCCCACGACCGGTTGATCGCATAGCTCAGCACTGTGCTCGCCGGGAGGACGAGGAGCTGCGCGAGGAGGATCGGGATCCCGGCGAGCTCCACGAGGAGCGGGAGCCCGGCCAGGGACGCGGCCAGGAAGCTCAGCCCCACGGCGTAGAAGCGCAGGCATCCCGTGATCCACGGGTCGCGGGAGACCCGGAACACCACCAGGCGGTACCAGGGATAGACGATGACCACGGCCAGCAGATGGCTGACCGCCACCAGAAAAAGGTAGGGGACCCTGCCTTCAAGGATCAGTAAGCCCAGGGCAAGAAGACCGGAATAGACCGCGACCGTCACGGCACCTCCGATCAAATATGTGGTGCGCTGTCCACGAAGGACCGATGTCAGAGCATGCGTTCGCAGATCCGATCTGCCGGTGGAAACGGTCCGCACATCCAGCTGGGTCATTCGGCGACACCTCCGTTGAACGATTGCCGGGTGGCCGTCCGGCGAAATCCGGGAAATCGGAACGGGCCGGGGAGCAGCGCGGCCGACAGTCAGGAGAATCAAGTGTCAGTTTCTGTGGTCGTCCCGTGTTACCGATCGGCGAAAACATTGCCGGCCCTGGTGGACAGGATCGTTCCTGTTTTACGTGAGGCCGGGGTGCCGCACGAGGTGGTGCTCGTCGTCGACGGGAGCCCCGATCGCACCTGGGACGTGGCGTGCTCGCTGGCCCGCCGGATCGACTCCGTCCGCGCGATCCGCCTGTCCCGGAACTACGGCCAGCACAACGCGCTGGTCGCCGGCATCAGGGAGGCGCGGTTCGACGTGGTCGTCACGATGGACGACGACCTGCAGCATCCCCCGGAGCAGATCCCGCTGCTGCTGGCCGCGCTCGAAGGCGACCGGCTGGACCTGGTGTACGGCGTCCCGTACGAGGAGGAGCACGGGTTCCTGCGCAGCCTCGCGTCCCGCTCGGTCAAGACCGGCATGGCCTTCGCCCTGGGGGTCCGCAACGCGCAGAAGATCAGCGCATTCCGGGCGTTCCGGACCTGTCTGCGCGACGGCTTCGAGGCGCTCTCCGGGCCGCACGCCTCCGTCGACGTGGCGCTGTCCTGGAGCACCACCAAGGTCGGCGCGGTCAAGGTGCGCATGGACGAGCGCGCGCACGGCCGGTCCAACTACACGCCGCGGCTGCTCCTGCGGCACGCGGTCAACATGATGCTCGGCTACAGCAGCGCGCCCCTGCGGGTGGCGAGTTACCTCGGCTTCGCCACCGGCCTGATCGGGCTGGTGCTGGGGGTCGTGGTCCTGTGGAACTTCGCCGTCGGCGACACGACCGTGGCGGGCTTCACCACGGTCGCCTCGATGGTCGCGATCTTCTCCTCCGCCCAGCTGATCTCCATCGGGGTGCTGGGCGAGTACATCGGCCGCATCCACGGCGGCGGACTCGGGCGGCCCACGTACGTGGTGCGCGAGCGCACCGGGCCGCCCGCCTCCGTCAGCCTTCCCGCGCAGCAGGGCGCTGCGGGCGGCCTGGCGTACTCAGCAGCCCGCTCCGGACCATATGAACCGTGAGCACGGCGTGGGACGGGCGGAAGCCGTAGCGCGCCCACGCCCGCTGCACCCGCGTGTTGTGCTCCTGGGTGGAGATGACCACCTCCGCCGCGCCCCGGCCGAGCGCCCTGTCCTCGACCGCACGCAGCAGGTGCGCGTAGAGACCGCGTCCCCGCGCCGCCGGGACCATGCCCGCGAGCAGGATCTCCGTGCGCGGGCCGTCGTCGGCCACCGTGGCCAGGCCCAGGATCTCCCCGCGCCCGCCGCCCGCCGTACCCGCGGCGGCGTCCGCAGGCGTGGCCCCGACGGCCCGATCGGCCCCGCAGGCCCCGTCGGCCCACAGCGCCAGGCAGCGGCCCTGCTCGGCGGAGCCGGCGGCCCACTGCCGGTATCCCGCGAGCGCCGCGGCCCCGTCGAAGAGCGGGTTGGCCGCGTAGTGGTTGCCGTACTCGGCGAATATCCCGGCGACCAGGGCGGAGGCCGTCTCCCGGTCCTCCAGCGCCGCCGTGCGGAGCCCGGCCTGGGGCGCCGGGCGGCGTCCCAGGCCGGCGGGCAGGCTCCAGTAGACCAGGGAGCCCGCGAACAGCGGCACCCGGCCGTCGTCCGACAGCAGGTGCGCGAACCAGCCGACGTTCTCCGCCGGGTAGCGCAGCACCACGACGTCGGCGTCGGAGGCGCGCAGCGCCTCCCGCACCGGCGCGAGGGAGCCGTACCCGGGCGGGACCGTCAGCCGCGCCACCGAGCAGCCGAACCTCGCCGACTCCAGCGGCGAGGCCTCCGCCCGCGGCTCCGCCGCGCCGTGCCGGCCCATCAGCCCACCTCGTAGGAGCGGACGGCGTCGATCACCCGTGCCGTGCCCTCCTCGTCCAGGTCCGCGAACAGGGGCAGGCGCACCAGCCGGTCCGCGACCTGCTCCGTGACCGGGCAGCCCGGCGCCGCCACCCGCCCGTACCGCCTGCCGGCGGGGGCCGCGTGCAGCGGCTGGTAGTGGAACGCGGCCTGCACGCCCCGCTCCGCGAGGTGCGCGATCAGCGCCTGCCGGTTCCCCAGGTCGGGCAGGAGCAGGTAGTACAGGTGCGCGGGGTGGGCGCAGCCGTCGGGGACCACCGGCTGCGCGACCTCGTTGGCCGCCGCCCAGTCCGCCAGCCCCGCGTGGTAGGCGTTCCACACCGCGTGCCGACGGGCCTGGATCACGTCGAACGACTCCAGCTGCGCCGTCAACTGCGCGGCGAGGAGGTCGGAGGGCAGGTAGCTGGAGCCGATGTCGACCCACCGGTACTTGTCGACCTGCCCCCGGAAGAACTGGCTGCGATTGGTGCCCTTCTCCCGGATCACCTCGGCGCGGGCGACGAGGCCGGGGTCGTTCAGGAGCAGCGCACCGCCCTCGCCGCACTGGACGTTCTTCGTCGCGTGGAAGCTCTGCGCGGCCATGGCGCCGAACGACCCGAGCGGCCGGCCCCGGTAGGAGCCGCCCAGGCCGTGGGCGTTGTCCTCGATCACGGCGAGCCCGTGCCGCCGCGCGACCGCGCCGATCCCGTCCATCTCGCAGGCGACCCCCGCGTAGTGGACGACCACGACGGCCCTCGTCCGCTCCGTCACCGCGGCCTCGACCAGCCGCTCGTCGAGGTTCAGGGTGTCGGGCCGGCAGTCCGCGAACACCGGGACCGCCCCGCGCAGGGCGAACGCGTTCGCCGTCGAGACGAAGGTGAACGAGGGCATGATCACCTCGTCGCCGGGCCGGAGGTCGAGCAGGAGCGCCGCCATCTCCAGGGCGTGCGTGCAGGAGGTGGTCAGCAGGGCCTTTCCGGCGCCCGTCATCTCCTCCAGCAGTCCGCTCGCCCTGCGGGTGAACGGGCCGTCCCCTGAGGTGAGGCCTCCGTTCAGCACCTCGCCGAGGTAATCGAGTTCGTTTTGTGAAACATGTGGACGATTGAAAGGAATCGTCTGAAGATTTTTTACACTCATATCCGCAGCGAACAGCGGCGGCCATTCCCCCGCACGCCGCATCGCCAATTCTTTAACTTCTCATCGGCACGCGCGAGCCGCCGCGGACCGCCCCGTTCCCGGCCGGGAGATCGTCCGGCGGGCGCCCGTCGGTCGCCTCGCGGAGGATCCATCGAGGAAGATCCCGATGCCGCCCCGCCGTGCCGCGGCGTCCCGGAGCCGGCCCGACTCTCACAGAGCATCGTGACACTTCAGCCCCGACAGGCATCATCCGTCTCGGTAGGATGCTCCCTCGACCGATGTCGATTTGACCCGGAGCATCCCTCATGAAGTCCCCCATCCGAATCGTCCTCGCGGGCAGCTGCGCCCTGGGCCTGCTGTCGGCGCCGACCGCCGCATGGGCGGAGCAGCACAGGACGGCGGCCGCCCCCAAGCCGACCGCCACCGCCAAGCCCAGCGCCAAGCCCACGGCGAAGCCGGCCGCGAAGCCCAAGCCGGTGGACTGCACGAAGGTCAAGTGCATCGCGCTCACCTTCGACGACGGCCCCGGCAAGTACGCCGACAAGCTGCTGGCCACCCTCAAGAAGCACAACGCCAAGGCCACGTTCTTCCTCGAGGGCCAGTACGTGAAGTCCCGGCCCGCGTTCGCCAAGCAGATGGTCGACGAGGGCCACGACATCGGCAACCACAGCTACACCCACCCGAGGTTCACCGAGATCTCCATCGACGGGATCCGCGAGGAGCTCAAGAAGACCCAGGACATCGTCAAGAAGGTCACCGGCAAGTACCCGACGACGATCCGCCCGCCGTACGGCCTGCTCGACGACGACACCAAGACGGTCGCCGCCGAGATGAAGATGCCGATCGTCCTGTGGAACGGCGGCTCCCGCGACTGGGCGACCAGGAGCGAGAAGGCCATCTACGACGAGGTACTCAAGAACGCCAAGCGTGACGGGGTCATCCTCATGCACGACTGGGTGGCGCAGACCGTCACGGTGATGCCGAAGCTCCTGACCGCGCTGCAGAAGCAGGGCTACCACGTCGTGGCCGTCTCCTCGCTGCCCGGCGCGAAGACCCTCAAGCCGGCCGACGTCTTCCCGGCGGGCGCCGCCGAGGACAAGGACCTGTCCGCCGACTCGCCCACCGGCGACCCGGACGACTTCGCCGAGTCCCCCGCCGACGGCAGCTGAGGACGCCGCCCGTCATCGGCGGCCCGGGCCCCGCGGGGTGCCGGGCCGCCGGTGTCCTGGAGGTGTCCTCAGGCGGCCTCGGCGTCCGGCCTCGCCTGTGCTCCGGATGCCCGTCTCCGCCGCTCCGGCCGGTGCGCCCCGCGGGCGACCCGCCGGCCGAGGTTCTGCATCGGCAGCTCGACGTAGCGGTAGGTGAGCCAGCTCAGGCCCAGCGTCCCCGCCGTGAACGCCGCCAGCAGCGCCGCCCGCGCCGCCGCCGGCAGCGGGGCCGCGTCCCCCACCGCCGCGTGCACGGCCCGCAGCAGCGGGTGGTGCAGCAGGTAGACCGAGTAGCTGATCAGGCCGAGCCAGACCAGGAAGCGGGGGAAGCGGCGCCCGCGCAGGGCCATCGCGGCCGCGAACGTCGCACCGGCCAGGGCCATCGTGGTGATCCACACGTCCCGCTGGACCCACCACCAGCCCGCCTGGGGCGCCCAGATCGGGGCGAGGGCGACCAGCACGGCGGTGGCGGCCACCGGCCAGAGGGTGCCGGTGCCCTGCTCCCAGCGGCGGATCGCGGTCCCGGCGAACATCACCGCGAGGATCGCCGCCCCGAACCACGGCACGAAGCTGCCGAACAGCAGCAGCACGGCGGCCATCGCGCCGAGCGCGTAGGCGGCCGTCCGGCGCAGCCGCCCGGTCAGCAGGCAGGCCATGCCGGCGGCGAACAGCGCGCCCGAGACGTGGGCGGGCCACAAGCCGGTCAGCAGCGGCCCGGTGAGCACCAGCCCGGTCCCGACGGCGAGGGCGCCGGAGCCGACCGCGAACGCCCCGCTCCGCAGGTGCAGCCCGGCCGTGAACAGCGCGGTGACCAGCAGGTAGAAGACCATCTCGTAGGAGAGCGTCCACATGGTGTCGGCCAGGCCGCCCAGGTGGACGACGTCCAGCAGCATCGTCAGGTGCGCGGAGACCGAGGCGGGGTCGCGCGGCACCTCCCGCCGGACCGGCAGCCACAGGGCCATCACCAGGACGCCGGCCGCGACCAGCAGGTAGATCGGGTACAGCCGGAAGACGCGGCTGATCCAGAAGGCCCGCACGTCCCCGCGCCCCTCCAGCGAGGCGGGGATGATGTACCCGCTGACCAGGAAGAACACCAGGACGCCGTACATCCCGAGGTTGAACCAGTGGGGCCGCAGTCCCGGCAGGAACCAGGGCAGCGCGTGCTCCAGCAGCACCGCCGTCGCGCCGATCCCGCGCAGCGCGTCCAGCCAGGCCAGCCGGGTGGAGGCCCCGGAGCGGGCGGGCCGGGTGCTGGCGAGGGTCGTCGACACCCGCCCCAACTTACCGGGCGGAGGCCGTGTTAACGGGAGGTATCCCCCTATTTGATGAGAGGTGACCGTCCGCACGCGCCGACGGCCCCGGGGAGGACCACCCCGGAGCCGTCGCCTGCGCCTACTCCCACTCGATGGTGCCCGGCGGCTTGCTCGTCACGTCCAGCACCACGCGGTTGACCTCGCGGACCTCGTTGGTGATCCGGGTGGAGATGCGGGCCAGCACGTCGTACGGCACGCGCGACCAGTCGGCGGTCATCGCGTCCTCGCTGGAGACCGGGCGGAGCACGACCGGGTGCCCGTAGGTGCGGCCGTCACCCTGCACGCCCACCGAGCGCACGTCGGCCAGCAGCACGACCGGGCACTGCCAGATCTCCCGGTCGAGCCCGGCGCGGGTGAGCTCCTCGCGGGCGATGGCGTCGGCCTCGCGCAGGATCTCCAGGCGCTCGCGGGTGACCGCGCCGACGATGCGGATGCCGAGCCCCGGGCCGGGGAACGGCTGGCGCCAGACCATGGCGGCGGGCAGGCCGAGCTCCTCGCCCGCCCGGCGGACCTCGTCCTTGAAGAGCGCGCGGAGCGGCTCGACCAGCTGGAACCGCAGGTCGTCGGGGAGGCCGCCGACGTTGTGGTGGGACTTGATGTTGGCGGTGCCGGTGCCGCCGCCGGACTCGACCACGTCCGGGTAGAGGGTGCCCTGCACCAGGAAGTCGACGGGGCCGTCGGCGAGGATGGCGCGCTGCTCGTCCTCGAAGACCCGGATGAACTCCCGGCCGATGATCTTGCGCTTCTCCTCGGGGTCGGTGACCCCGTCGAGCGCCTTGAGGAAGCGCTCGGCGGCGTCGACGACGCGGAGCCTGACGCCGGTGGCGGCGACGAAGTCGCGCTCGACCTGCTCGGCCTCGCCCTTGCGCAGCAGGCCGTGGTCGACGAAGACGCAGGTCAGGCGGTCGCCGATGGCGCGCTGCACGATCGCGGCGGCGACCGCGGAGTCCACCCCGCCGGACAGGCCGCAGATCGCGCGGCCCTCGGGGCCGATCTGGGCGCGGACCGCCTCCACGGCGTCCTCGACGATGTTGAGCATCGTCCAGGAGGGGCGGCAGCCCGCGGCGTCGAGGAAGTGCTTGAGGACGGCCTGGCCGTGCTCGGAGTGGAGCACCTCGGGGTGGAACTGCACGCCGTACAGGCCGCGGGCGGGGTGCTCGAAGGCGGCGACGGGGGTCTCGGGGGTGGAGGCGGTGACGTCGAAGCCGTCGGGGGCGGCGGCGACGCTGTCGCCGTGGGACATCCAGACCGACTGCCGGGCCGGCAGGCCCGCGAAGAGCACGCCCTCCCGGGTCACCTCCAGCGGGGTTCCGCCGTACTCGGCGACGCCGGTCCGGGCCACCGTGCCGCCGAGGGCCTGGGCCATGGCCTGGAATCCGTAGCAGATGCCGAAGGTCGGCACGCCGGTGTCGAACAGGCCGTGCGGGACGGCGGGGGCGCCTTCGGCGTAGACCGAGGAGGGACCGCCGGACAGGATGATGGCCTTGGGCTTCTTGGCCATCATCTCCTCCACCGGCATCGTCGAGGGGACGATCTCGGAGTAGACGTGGCACTCACGCACCCGTCGCGCGATCAGCTGCGCGTACTGCGCGCCGAAGTCGACGACCAGGACCGTGTCGAACTCTGACACCAAGACCCCCAAAGGAAACCACAGCGGTGCGCCCAGTCTATCGGCGCCGTCCGGCCTCGCCGCCTGCGGTGCCCGCTCCGGTGATCACCGCAGGCGGCCGGTGCCGCGGGGCCGCGGGGGTCCACACCCGACGGTCACGTAAAAAACGGCGAAACGGGTATAAGCGGGGATATAAGGGTAAGAGTATGCCCACGTCGCCGGGGTCTCTAAAGGCCGGCGGGCCCCTGCCGATGAGGGCGTGATGACAGCCGACGAGCACGGAGGGTCCCTGCGGGTGAGGCGTTTTCTCCGACTGTCATTGATCTTCGTGGTGGCGGTGCTGGTAGCGGTGCCGCTGGTGCAGGCGGTGCGCTCCTCCTCCGACTACCTCCAGCCGGTCGCCGTGGCCTCGTGCGCGCTGACCGCGGCCGTGCTGACGCGCCTCGCCCGCTCCTCCGGGCGCGCCTTCAAGTGCCCCGCCGCCCGCAGGGCGCTGCGCACCTCGATCATCCGGCTGACCGCCGGCGTCGTGCTGCTGGCACTGCTGCCGCTGACCGGCCTGGCGTACCTGTCGACGCAGCAGAACGCCGACACGATCCGCGCCGAGGTCGACAGGCGGCTGAACACCGGTGCCGACGTCAGCGCCCGCTACATCGGCAGCCGGATGGACGGGACGCTGGAGCTGGTCTCCTCCTACGCCCAGCGGCCGTCGCTGCGAGCCTCCCTGGACGAGGCCGTCGCGGGAGACGGAGACGGCCTCGTCCGGCACCTGGCCGAACTGCACGCGCACGACCGGGCGCTCGCCGCCGCGTGGGCGCTGAACCGGGACGGCACGCTGCTGGCGATCAGCCCGGCCGATCCCTCGGTCGTCGGCGCGGACTTCTCCGGCCGCGACTACCTGCAGGGTGTGCTGCGGACCGGCAGGCCGTACGTGTCGGAGGCGTTCGCCTCCACGGTGGCGGACAACCGCCGCGTGGTGGCGGTCGCCGCGCCGGTGACGGACGGCGGGGGCCGGATCACCGGGGTCGTCGCCACCGGCTACCCGGTGGAGGCGCTGACCCAGTTCATCGACCGGCTCGCCGCCGTGCAGAAGGTCAGGCTGACGCTGGCCGACCAGAAGGGCACGCTGCTGTCCGGCGGCGACGACCGGTCCGGGCTGCTCACCGGGACCCGGGACGAGCACATCTGGGCCGCGCTGGCCGGGCGCAGCGGGACCGGACGGCACATGCACGACGGCGACGGCCATGAGGTGGCCTACCGGCCGATCCCGGAGCTGAACTGGGCGGTCACCGCCGAGATCCCGACCGGCGAGGCGTTCGCCCCCGCCGCCGCCTTCACCGGCCGGATGACGGCCGCCGCCCTGCTGGTGGCGCAGATCCTGATGGGCGGACTGGTGATGAGCGCGTACGCCGAGCGGCGCCGGCGCGCCGCCGAGGACGACCTGGCCCAGCGGGAGGAGCAGGTCAGCGCCACCCTCGACGCGGCCAGCGACGCGTTCGTCTCCGTCGACCGGACCGGCCGGATCATCCGGTGGAACTCCCAGGCCGAGGCGATCTTCGGCTGGTCGGCCGAGGAGGCCCTGGGCGCGGAGCCGGTCGGCCTCCTGGTCGCCGAGGAGCAGCGCGCGGACAACGCCGCGGCGATGAAGCGGGTGCTCGCCGGCGGTGAGATGCCCCCGGAGGGCCGCCGCCGGGAGATCAAGGCCCTCCGCCGCGACGGCACGGTCTTCCCCGCCGAGATGACCATCTGGTCGTCCTCGACCGCCGACGGCGTGACCTTCAACACCTTCATCCGCGACATCACCGAACGCAAGCGCGCCCAGGCCGAGCTGGCCGAGGCCCGCGACGCGGCGCTGGCGGCCTCGCGGATGAAGTCGGAGTTCGTGGCCAACATGAGCCACGAGATCCGCACCCCGCTGAACGGCGTGATCGGCATGGCCGCCCTGCTGCTGGACACCAGGCTCGACGCCCGGCAGCGCGACTACCTGACCACGGTGCAGAACTCCGCCGACGCCCTGCTCAACGTGATCAACGACATCCTCGACTTCTCCAAGATCGAGGCGGGCAAGCTCGAAATCGACCCCGTCGACTTCGACGTGCGGGTGCTGGTCGAGGACGTGGTGAGCCTGATGGCGGCCACCGCGCAGGCCAAGGGACTGGAGATCGCCGCGGTGGTGGAGCCGGCCATCCCGCCGGCGCTCCGCGGCGACGTGCACCGCATCCGCCAGGTGCTGACCAACCTGGTCTCCAACGCCGTCAAGTTCACCGAGCGGGGCGAGGTCGTCGTCGAGGCCCGGGTCGGTCCCGCCGAGGACGACTCCGGCATCCGGCAGGTGCTCTTCGCCGTCACCGACACCGGCATCGGCATCCCCGCCGACCGGCAGGACATCCTCTTCGAGGCCTTCACCCAGGCCGACACCTCCACCACCCGCCGCTACGGCGGCAGCGGGCTGGGGCTGACCATCAGCCGGCAGCTCGTCGAGCTGATGGACGGCACGATCGGGATGACCAGCACGGTCGGCGAGGGCAGCCGCTTCCACTTCACCCTGCCGCTGCCCGGCGCGAGCGCGCCGCCGGCCGCGCCGCCCTCCCCCGCGGACCTGGGAGGGGCCCGCGTGCTGGTCGTCGACGACAACCGCACCAACCGCACGGTGGTCCGGAACCTGCTGGCCGGCTGGGGCATGCGGGCGCACACCGCACCGGACGGCCTGCGCGCCCTGGAGCTCCTGCGTGAGGCCGCCGCGGTGGGCGACCCCTTCACCGTCGCCCTGCTCGACATGCGCATGCCCGGCCTCGACGGCCTGGAGCTGGCCCGGGCCGTCTCCTCCGATCCGGTGCTGCGCCGTACCCGGCTGGCCATGCTGACCTCCACCAACCACGCGGGGGAGGCGCAGACCGCCCGGGCGTGCGGCATCGAGGTCTACCTGACCAAGCCGGTGCGCGCCGCCCAGTTGCGCGCCGTCCTGCTCCAGCTGCTCGGCCACGCGCCCGTCCGCCCGCCGGCGGGTACGCCGGAGGCCACCGGCACGGCGGACGCCACCGGCACGGCGGACGCCACCGGTACGGCGGACGCCACCGGTACGCCGGCTCCCGCCGCGGCCGCGGTGCCGCCCCCGGTGGGCGGCGGGGGCGGAGCCCGGATCCTGGTGGCCGAGGACAACGAGGTCAACCAGCAGGTCGTCACCGAGATGCTCGCCGCTCTCGGCTACACCGCCGAGGTCGCCGGTGACGGCGAGGAGGCGCTGCGCATGGTGCGGACGGGCCGGTACGACGCCGTGCTGATGGACTGCCAGATGCCGCGGCTCGATGGATACCAGGCCACCGAGCGGATCCGGCGGATGCCGGGGCCGCTGAGCGATGTCCCGATCATCGCGCTGACCGCCTCCGCCCTGGCCTCCGACGAGCAGCGCTGCCTGGCTGCGGGCATGGACGCGTTCATCCCCAAACCGCTGCGCAAGCAGCAGCTGGACGCCGCCCTCCGCAGGGCCCTGGCCGGCCGCGCCGGCCGGGGACCCGGCGCCGGGGCTCCCGGGGCGGGCGGCGCCGGCGCGGCGCCGCAGGAAACCGGCACCGGGACCGGACGGTCCGCCGGCGTCGGCTCCGAGGGCCGGGAGGCGTCCCCCGCCGGAGCCGGGGACCCCGCGGAGGCCGAGGAACTGCTCGACCCGGACGTGCTCGACGAGCTGCGCGACATCGGGCCCAAGCTCACCGAGAAGTTCCTCCCGTCCTACCTGCACAACTCCTCGACGGCCACCACCGCCATCGTCGCCGCGGCCGAGCGCCGGGACCTGCAGGAGGTGGCCCGGCTCGCCCACAAACTGCGGGGCAGCAGCGCCGCCTTCGCCGGGCGGCGCCTCTCGGCGACCTGCACCGCCCTGGAGCAGGTCGCCAACGCCGGGGACGCCGAGAGCACCGCGGCCCTGGCCGCCACGCTCGCCCGCCAGGCCGACGCGACCTCCCGCGCCCTGGTCGCCACGCTGGCACCCGAGCGCTGAGCCGCGGCAGGGCCCCCGCCCGGACGCCGGGCGGGACCCCGCCGCCCGGGTGCCGGGAGCGGAGGGAGAGCCCTCCGGCGCGGAGCGGGCGCGCGGCCCCCGGGGCCCGCGCCGGCCCGGGAGGTCAGAGCGCGTGGCCGAGCAGGCCCAGCGGCGGGGAGCCGAGGTCGAGCATGGCGGTGTGGAAGCGCTTGAGCGTGAAGCCCGCGCCCCACTCGGTCCTGGCCCGCTCGCGCAGGTCCAGGATCTCCAGCTTGCCCCAGGTGTAGCGGCCGTAAGTCGGGTCGAAGGTGGCCCGCCGGGCCTCCGAGAGCGCGGCCGGACCGGCGAGGTGGGTGTCGCCCTCGAAGCGGCGCGCGCCCTCCTCGACCGTCATCGCCCCGGTGTGCACGCCGATCGCGCAGGCCAGCCGGGTCACCCGGATCAGCGCCTCCAGCCAGACGCCGATCTCGAAGCGCGGGTCGTCGGGGGCGAAGCCCTCCTCGACGCAGAGCTCCTCGGCGTAGTGCGCCCAGCCCTCGCAGAAGGCCAGGGACATCAGCGTCCGGCGCACCGCCGACGGCGCGTGGCGCAGGGCCCGGCCGTGCGAGAAGTGCCCGGGGGCGACCTCGTGCACGTTGATGGCGGGCAGCGTGGTGGCGCTGAAGACCTCCAGCCACTCCTCGATCTCCTGCTCCGGCCAGGTGGGCTCGGGCGGGGTGATGTGGTACCATGACGGGCCCTCGGGCTCGCCGGGCGCGGCCCAGCTCATCATCGCCATCGCCCAGCGGCGCGACTCGGGCGCGAGCCCCACCCGGCACTCGCCGTCGTGGTAGGGGACGAGGTCCTTCTCCCGGGTGAAGGCGATGGCCCGCTCGGTGCCCTCGCGGGCGGCGTCGACCACCCCGTCGATGCCGGGGTGGTCGCGGACCAGCTCGCGCGCGACGTCCAGCGGCGGCCGGCCCGCGTGGCCCAGCCGCGCGCACGCCTCGGCCAGCCGCTCCGTGAGCCGGTCGCGCTCGGCGTCGGCCCGCTCGGCCAGCCTGCCCAGGTCCACCGGGAGCCCCTCGCCCGCGCCCATCAGCCGGGCCAGCCCCTCGGCGCCGAGGGAGGCGTCCGGGTCGCCGGAGCGCGCGGCCCGCTCGACGTGCTCGACCAGGCGGGCGTGCGCCTTCAGCGCCGCCTCCCGCGTGGTGTCATCGGCGTCCGCGGGGATCCCGGCGGCCAGGCCCCGGACGGTGCCGAGCAGCGCGGTGGCGACCGGCGCGCTCAGCCGGTCGAGCGCGGCGACCGCGTTGTCCACGGCCTCGGGCCAGCGGGCCAGGTGGGCCCGCCGGGCCGCGGCCCGCTCCGCCTCCGGGGCGTACTCCCGGTCGTAGCAGGCCAGGTCCATGTTCTCCAGGTGCTCCATCGGGCTGCGCCGGTACAGCTCCAGCTCCCCGAACACGACCCGGGCGTGCTCCTCGAAGATCTCCAGGTGGGCGGCGTCGTAGGGGTCGTCCGGGAGCGGTCCCCGCCCCAGCGCGGCCAGCCCGGCGCGCACGCCCTCGGGCGACAGGTCCTGGATCCGCCCGTCGTACTCGTGCCGGCCGGCCATCTCCCGGACACCGGCGACGGAAAGGTCGCACACCGCCCGCAGGCGGGAGTCGAGTTCGCTCATGAACCGACGCTATCCCACCCGGAACCCGATGATCAGGACCGGAATCTCAGCAGCCGGGACGGATCGCCGGCGGAGGCGCGCGAGGCCCCGCCCGGCTGTCCGCCGCCCCGGAAACGTCGGTGGGGTGTGGCACCGTACCGGCCATGGCGCAGCCCCTCAAAGAGATGATCAACCCCGCCTCCGTCGGTTCGCTCGCCGGCGGCGTGGCCGCGGCCTGGGGCGCGTTCCCCCGGGACCGGTTCGCCGCGGAGGCCCTCGACGGGCTGGACGGCCTGGAGCTCAAGGACCGCGTCCGGCACGTCGCGCGGGCGCTCGGCGCCGCGCTGCCGCCGGACTTCCCCCGCGCCGCGGAGATCCTGCGCCGGGCCGCCGCCCGCGTCCGGCTGGACATGTGGAGCGGCTGGCCCGCCACCGAGTACGTCGCGGCCTGCGGTCTCGACCACCTGGACGAGGCCATGGCGACGCTCGGCGTGCTCACGCCGTACGCCACGGGGGAGTTCGCGGTCCGCCCCTACCTGGAGCACCACCGCGACGACGCCATGGAGATCATGCACGGCTGGGCGGAGTCGGACGACGAGCACCTGCGCCGGCTGGCCTCGGAGGGCTCCCGGCCCCGGCTGCCGTGGGGGGCGCGGGTTCGGTGGCTGATGGAGCCCGGGCCCGCGCTGCCGATCCTCGACCGGCTCCGCGACGACCCCTCCGAGTACGTCCGCCGTTCGGTGGCCAACCACGTCAACGACATCGCCAAGGACCACCCCGAGGCGGCGGTGGAGCTGCTGGCCCGCTGGCGGGCGGAGGGCGGCTCGCACGTCGAGCGGGTGCTGCGCCACGCGGTGCGCGGCCTGCTGCGCGCCGGGCACCCCGGCGCGCTGGAGCTGATGGGCGCCGCCCCCGGCGGCGGCGCGGTCGAGACGCTGGCGCTGGAGGCCGACCGGGTGGCGGTCGGCGACCGGCTCCGCTTCACGGTCACGGTCTCGGCCGACTCCCCCGGCCCGCTCGTGCTCCGGTACGCCGTCCGGCGCGACGGCTCCCGCCGCGTCTTCCACCTCGGCGAGCGGCTGGTCTCCGCTCCGGGGCAGGCGGTCACGGTGGCCAAGTCCCACTCGTTCCGGCCGGTGACCACCAGGACCGAGCCGCCCGGCCCGCGCGTCCTGGAGATCGTCGTCAACGGCGCCGTCCGGGCGACCGCCCCCTTCACCCTGACCGAGTCCTGACCCTGTCCGCTCGCGCGCCCTCCCGGGCGGGTCGTCCCGGGCGGGTCGTCCGCGGCGTGCGCCGCGAGCCGCCGCCCGGACGGCGCCGCCGATCCCGCCCGCCGGCCCGGGCGACGCCGGAAAAACCGATCGAAACGCGGAGGTCCGAGCGGGAAGGATGACCCGGGTGACCCTGCGCATCAGCACCCTCGCCGAACGGCCGGAGCTCGCCGACGCCCTCTGGGCGATGGACGACTCCTGGCCCGCGTTCATGCTCCACGACCCGGCGGCCGCCCTCTACTACGACGTCTGCGTACACTCCTACCCGGAGTTCGTGCTGGTGGCCGAGGACGACGCCGAACCGGGGCGGCCGGTGGCCAAGGGGTTCAGCGTGCCGTTCGCCTGGGGTCGTGAGGAGCTGCCGGACGGCGGGTGGGACACCGCGATCCTGCGGGCCTGGCGCGCCCGGCGGACCGGCGAGAAGCCGGACACGGTCACCGCGCTGGAGATCGCCGTCCGGCCCGACCTGCTCGGCACCGGCCTGTCCCCGGTCATGCTGGCCGCGCTCCGGGAGAACGCCGGCCGCCTCGGTTTCACCGAGCTGCTGGCCCCGGTGCGGCCCAACGCCAAGCACCTGGAGCCGCGCACTCCGATGGCGGAGTACGTCTCGCGCACCCGGCCCGACGGGCTCCCTGCCGACCCGTGGCTGCGGGTGCACGTCCGGGCGGGCGGTGAGATCGTCAAGGTCGCGCCCCGGTCGATGACGATCTCCGGCACGCTGGCCGAGTGGCGGGGGTGGACCGGCCTGCCGTTCGACGCGCCCGGCCCGGTGGAGGTCCCCGGCGCCCTGGTCCCGGTCCACTGCGACCCTGACCAGGACCACGCCGTCTACGTCGAGCCCAACGTCTGGGTGCGGCACCGGCTGACCTGACCCACCGGCCGGGTCCCGGTGCCGGGCCGCAGGGCCTTCCCGGTGTCCGTGCCCCTTGCCCGGGGCCGCGCGGCGTCCGTGCCGGGCGGGATCCCCGAAGGCGCCCGGCGACGGGTCAGCCCGCGCCCCCGGCGACCGCGTCGAGCAGGGCCTCCAGCGTCTTGTCGTCGGTGGCCGGGGCCATGACGGTGGCGCGCAGGTGGCGGACGCCGCCGATCTCGGCCGAGGTCAGGTGGAAGGTCCCCTCGGTCATCAGCCGCTCGCGGATCGCCGGCTGGTCGCCCGTGCCGTACCGGAAGCAGACGATGTTGCTCTCCGGCTCGTAGGGGAATGTGAAGCCCGGCCGGTCGCGGCCCAGCTCCCACAGCCGGCGGGCGGCGGCGTACTGCCGCGCCACGTACGCGCCCAGGCCGCGCTCGCCCCGCCAGGCGAGGTTCAGGAAGATCTTCAGGCCCAGCTCGGCCTTGCTGCACTCCACGGTCCTGCCGATCGAGTCGATGCCCGGGGCGGCACCCGGCCCGGCGCCGGAGGGGTCCTCGTGCGCGTCCGGGTCCCGGTCGCCGTAGAACAGGTAGCTCGCCTCCTGGCGGAAGGCCGCGTCCAGGTCGGCCGCCCGCCGGGTCAGCACGGCGGCGGCCAGGCTGGAGGTGCGCAGCATCTTGTGCGCGTCCCAGATCAGCGAGTCGGCCAGCTCCACGCCGTCCAGCAGGTGCCGGTGCTCCGGGCTGAGCAGCGCCGAGGCGCCGTGGGCGCCGTCCACGTGGAACCAGACGCCGTGGGAGGCGCAGAACTCCCCGACCGCGCGCAGGTCGTCGTAGAGGCCGGTCGCGGTCGCGCAGGCGTTCGCCACCAGGGCCATCGGCCGCCGCCCGGCCCGGCGCACCCGGTCCAGGGCCTCCGGCAGGGCCGCGACGTCGATCCGGCCGAGCGGGTCGGTCTCCAGCGGCACCACGGCCCGCGCGCCCAGGCCGAGGACGGCCGCGGCGCGGGCGAGCGAGTAGTGCGCCGCGGCGGGGGCGAGCAGGGCGAGGTCGCCGGGCACGCCTCCGTCCCAGGCGTCCGGCGCGGCGGCCGCCCGCGCGGCGAGCAGCGCGGTGAGGTTGGCCAGCGAGCCGCCGTGGGTGAGCACGCCGCCGCCCGCCGCGCCGTACCCGGTCTTCTCCAGCATCCAGCGCACGACCTCCAGCTCGACGGTCGCGGCGGCGGCGCCCATCTCGTAGACCGCCATCGGGTTGTTGGCCGCGCCGTGCACGAGGTCGGCGAGCGCGGCGGGGAAGTCCGGCGAGGCGATCTGGTGGCCGAGGGAGGCGGGGTGGTGCATCCGGGTCCCCTCCTCCAGGTAGGCGGCGAGGAACTCCGCGTGGGTCTGCGGCGTCATCCCGCCCTCGCGGATCCAGCGGGCGAGTCCGAGCCGCTCGGCCAGCTCCCGCGGGGGCCTGCGGCGGATGACCGGCGGCAGGCCGCACTGGCTCTCCTCCACGTAGGCGGCCAGCCGCCCGACGGTGGCCTCCGCGGCCCGGGTGAACTCCTCGACGTCCCAGATCACACCGGGATTGTGCCGGACTCCCCGGCGGCGCCGGCACGGGGGTGCCGGGGCGTCAGCTGATGCCGACGATCGGCAGGCGCAGGGCGCCGGGGGCGGCCGCGGGGACGACGGGGTTTCTCGGGGCGACGGGTGTCAGCCGCGCGTAGGGGGAGCCGAGGGCCGGGCGGGGGTCGGCCTCGCCGCGGTTGGGCCACAGGGCCATGGCGCGCTCGGCCTGGGCGGTGATGGTCAGCGAGGGGTTGACGCCCGGGTTGGCGGAGACCGCCGAGCCGTCGACGACGTGCAGGCCCTCGTGGCCGTAGACGCGGTGGTAGGGGTCGATCACCCCGGTCTCCGGCGAGTCCCCGATGGCGCAGCCGCCCAGGAAGTGCGCGGTGGCGGGGATGTCGAACAGGTCGAGCCAGGAGCCGCCGGGCATGCCGCCGATCTCCTCGGCGGCGTGCCGGACGAAGGTGTGCCCGGCCGGGATCCAGGTGGGGTTGGGCTCGCCGTGGCCGGGCCGGGAGCGCAGCTTCCAGCCGCCGAGCAGGCCCCTGCGGGCCGACAGGGTGATGGAGTTGTCCTTGGCCTGCATGACCAGGGCGATGATCGTGCGCTCGGACCACCTGCGGTGGTCGAACAGGCGCGGGAGCAGGTGGGGGCGCCTGGCGGCCTCGCCGAGGAACTTCAGCCAGCGCGGCGCCCCGCCGCCGTCGATGAGCAGGGTGCGGAGCATGCCCATCGCGTTGGAGCCGTCGCCGTAGCGGACGGGCTCGATGTGCGTGTGCGCGTCGGGGTGGATGGAGGAGGTGATCGCCACGCCGCGGTTGAGCTTGTCCCCCGTGACGCCCAGCCGTTCGAAGCCGAGCAGCGCCTCGGAGTTGGTCCTGGTCAGCGTGCCGAGCCGGTCGGACAGGCGGGGCAGCGCACCGGTGGCCTTCATCCGGTGGAGCAGGCGCTGCGTGCCGTACGTGCCGGCGGCGAGGACCACCTGCTCGGCGGTGAGCGTGCGGCGCCGCCACGGCGCGCCGGTCTTCCTGACCTCGACGGCGTACCCGCGGCGGCCCTTCCCGAGGGGCCGGACCCCGGTGACCGTGGTCTCCGGGTGGACCTTCGCCCCCGCCTTCTCGGCGAGGTGGAGGTAGTTCTTGGTCAGCATGTTCTTGGCGCCGTGCCGGCAGCCGGTCATGCACTCGCCGCACTCGGTGCAGCCCCGGCGGCGCGGCCCGGCTCCGCCGAAGTAGGGGTCGTCCACCTCCTGGCCGGGCGTGCCGAAGAAGACGCCGACCGGCGCCCGGTGGAAGGTGCCGCCCACGCCCATCCGGTCGGCGACCTTCTGCATGATCTCGTCGGCGCGGGTGAGGGTCGGGTTGACGACCACGCCGAGCATGCGCCTGGCCTGGTCGTAGTACGGCCCCAGCTCGGCCTTCCAGTCGGTGATGCCCGCCCACTGGGGGTCGGCGAAGAACGGCTCCAGCGGCTCGTAGAGGGTGTTGGCGTAGACCAGGGAGCCGCCGCCGACCCCGGCTCCGGCCAGCACCATGACGCCGGTGCCCTTGACGCCGCGCAGCACGTGGATGCGCTGGATGCCCGTGCAGCCGAGGGCGGGCGCCCACAGGAAGTCGCGGACCCGCCAGGAGGTCTTCGGCAGCGTGCGCTCGTCGAAGCGCCGCCCGGCCTCCAGGACGCCGACCCGGTAGCCCTTCTCCGTCAGGCGGAGCGCGGTGACGCTCCCGCCGAACCCCGACCCGATCACCAGCACGTCGTAGTCGAACACCCCGGGGACTCCCTTCACCGGTCCTCGCGGACCCTCGTCGATCTGCGCCGGCCCCCGCCGGGCTGCCGCCCCGCCCCGGCCCGCACGGGCCGGGGCGGGGCGGTCACTTGAGGCGGACCCTCTTCAACGTCTTCAGCAGCGTCGTGACGACCTCGGCGTACCTCTCGTAGGTCATCCCGGGCAGCGGTTCGAGGCCCAGCCAGGTGGCCTGGGCGGCGACTGTCTGCGCCTCGGTGTACTTCAGCAGCCCCTCCGCCCCGTGCCTGCGGCCCAGGCCGGAGGACTTCATGCCGCCCATGGGCGCGTCGTAGGAGGCGAAGGCGGCGCCGTACCCCTCGTTGACGTTGACGGTCCCGGCCTTGATCCGGGCGGCCAGCGCCCGGCCGCGCGCCGGGTTCCGCGTCCAGATCGAGGCGTTGAGGCCGTAGACGGTGTCGTTGGCCCGGCGGACGGCCTCGTCGTCGGTGGAGAAGCGGTAGAGCGAGACGACCGGCCCGAAGGTCTCCTCCCGGCACAGGTCCATGCTCTCGTCCACGTCGGCCAGGACGGTCGGCTCGTAGAACAGCGGCCCGGCCCCGGGGCGGGGCCTGCCGCCGGCCAGCACGCGGGCGCCCTTGGCCACGGCGTCGTCCACGTGGGCGGTGACCGCCTCCAGCTGGCGGCGGGAGGTCAGCGAGCCCATCTGCACGTCCCAGTCGAGGCCCGCGCCGAGCTTCATGTTCTTCACCAGCCGGACGAACTTCTCGGTGAACGCGTCGTACACGCTGTCGTGGACGTAGAGCCGCTCGATGGAGATGCACAGCTGCCCGGCGTTGCTGAAGCAGGCGCGCAGCGCGCCCTGGGCGGCCACGTCGAGGTCGGCGTCGTCCAGGACGATCATGGGGTTCTTCCCGCCGAGCTCCAGGGAGCAGCCGATGAGCCGCTTGGCGGCCTCCTCGGCGATCCGGCGGCCGGTCCGGGTGGAGCCGGTGAAGGCCACGTAGTCGGCGCCGTCGAGCAGCGGGTCGCCGATCTCGGCGGGGTCGCCGAGCACGACCTGCCAGATCTCGCGGGGCATGCCGAGCTCGGCCAGCAGGTCGATCGTCCACAGGGCGGACAGGGCGGTCTGGGTGTCGGGCTTGTGGACCACGGCGTTCCCGGCGAGCAGGGCCGGGACGACGTCGGTCACGCCGAGCGAGAGCGGGTAGTTCCAGGGCGAGACCAGCGCCACGACCCCCTTGGGGTGGCGGGTCTCGGTGACCCGGGTGGCCAGCGGGAACAGCCCCGAGCGCCGCTTGGTCTCCAGCAGGCCGGGGGCGCGCCGCGCGTAGTAGAGGGTGCAGCCCGCGACGTCGCAGACCTCCTCGAAGGCGTGCCTGCGGGCCTTGCCGGTCTCCCACTGGACGATGTCGAGGATCTCCTCGCGGCGGTCCAGGATCGCGTCGTGCAGCGCCAGGAAGGGCCGGGCCCGCTCCCGGGCGGGCAGCCCGGCCCAGGCCCGCTGCGCCTCCCGGGCCCGGGCGTGGGCCTCGCGGACGTCCGCCGCGGTCGAGATCGGCAGCTCGGCGAGGGGTTCCTCGGTGAAGGGGGCGGTGA
This sequence comes from Planomonospora alba, assembly GCF_039534085.1. NCBI lineage: Bacteria > Bacillati > Actinomycetota > Actinomycetes > Streptosporangiales > Streptosporangiaceae > Planomonospora > Planomonospora alba. The sequence goes on along the minus strand of NZ_BAAAUT010000042.1, from coordinate 34,867 downwards.
TCCGGTGGGTCTTCCCGCCGGAGGTCACCTGCCGGACCACACGCTCGATCATGCGGGGGTCGAGGGTCCGGGTCGCTCCGAGAGTGACAGCCATGGACCGAAGAGTATTCGGTGGGACGGCGTGCGGCTACCGGTCGGTAGGAGACTGAACCTGCCCCGCCCCCGATCCGTTCACAGGGGCATGAGGACATCGATTCGTACGGCCGGCGCCCGGGCGAGCGCCGGTGCGGCCGCCCTGGCGGCCGTCCTGGTCGCCGCGGCGTGCACCTCGGCCCCGGCGGGCTCCGGCGCGGGCCGTACGGCGCCGGTGGAGCTGGGCGACGTGCGGCTGGTCGCCTACGACGGCTGCGACGACATGCTCGCCGGGCTGCGCGCCGCGGCGGCCGGGCGCGTCGGGCCGTGGGGACTGGGCGGGCCGGTCCCGTTCGCGGCGGCCGAGGCGCGCGCCGACGCCGGCGCCGCCAAGCAGCAGGCCGCGCCCGGGCACTCCACCACCAACACCCACGAGGCCGGGGTCGACGAGCCCGACCTGGTCAAGACCGACGGCAGGCGCGTGATCACGGTGAGCCGGGGCGTGCTGCGCGTGGTGGACGCCGCCACCCGGAAGGTGACCGGCACGCTCCGGCTGACCGACCGGGAGCAGGCGTGGGCCCCCGCCGACCTGCTGGTCAGCGGGGACAGGGCGCTGGTGCTGTTCTCCGGCGGCGGGATCATCCCGTACGGCGCGACCGCCAAGATCGCCCCGAGCCCGGGACCGCGCTACGTGCTCGTCGACCTGTCCGGCGAGCCGGAGGTGATCGGCTCGATCACCCCGGACGGCGCGCACGTGGACGCGCGCATGGTCGGCTCGACGGTCCGGCTCGTGGTCCGCAGCCAGCCCGCGATCACCTTCCCGGACGCCGGTCCCGACGCCGGCGACGCCGAGCGGACCCGCAGGAACGCCGAGGCCGTGCGGAACGCGCCCATCGAGGCGTGGCTGCCGACGTACGAGGTGACGGGGGCGGACGGCCGGACGGAGAAGCGCACGGTCGACTGCGCGCGGGTCAGCCACCCGGCGGAGTACACCGGGACCTCGCTGCTGACCGTGCACAGCCTCGACCTGGGCGCCGGGGCGCGGGCCCTGGACGGGAGCGCTCCGATCAGCCTGGTCGCCGACGGCGACACCGTCTACGGCACCGGCTCCAGCCTGTACGTGACCAGCAACCCGCACTGGTGGTCGGCGCGGCCGGTCGACGTGATCGTCGACGAGGCCCCGGAGCCCCGGCCGGGGCGGGTGGCCGCGCCGAGGGACGAGCCGACCCCGGCCGAGGCCACCGTCCCGCTCCCGGTGGAGAGCACGGCCACCCCGGGCGGCCCGGTGGAGATCACGGCCACCGTGTCCCCCGCCGCCACGGCCGCCGCGTCCCCGGCCGCCACCGGGGCGGCCACCCCGACGGCCGTCCCGCCCGCCACCGAGCCCCCCGCCGCGTCCGAGGCGCCCGTCGCCCCGGCCCCGCCCCCGGAGGAGACCGAGATCCACCGGTTCGACGTCACCGCGCCCGGCGCGCCCCGCTACGTCGCCTCGGGCAGGGTCCCGGGCCGGCTGCTCAACCAGTACTCGCTGTCCGAGCACGAGGGGCACCTGCGGGTCGCGACCACCTCGGAGACGGACAGGAGCAGCTCCAGCGCCGTCTACGTGCTGCGCGCCGACACCCTGGCGAAGGTCGGCGAGGTCGGCGGCCTGGGCGAGGGCGAGCGCATCTACTCGGTCCGCTTCCTCGGCCCCGTCGGCTACGTGGTGACGTTCCGGCAGGTGGACCCGCTCTACGTGCTCGACCTGCGCGACCCGGCCGCGCCGAAGAGGACCGGCGAGCTGAAGATCACCGGCTACTCCGCCTACCTGCACCCGGCGGGCGACGGGCGGCTGATCGGCATCGGCCAGGAGGCGAGCGAGCAGGGCCGCACGCTCGGCACCCAGGTCTCCCTCTTCGACGTCTCCGACCCGGCCGCCCCGCGCCGGCTGGCGCGGTTCTTCCAGAAGGACTCCGGCTCCGAGGCCGAGTGGGACCCGCACGCCTTCCTCTACTGGGCGCCGGCGGGCACCGCCGTCCTGCCGCTGAGCACCTGGGACGGCACCGGGCAGACCACCGGGGCCGCGCTGGTGCTGAAGATCGGCGACTCCGCCGTCACCGAGGCCGGCACGGTCGTCCACCCCAGGCCGAAGCCGGTCGACAGCACCCGCTTCGCCCCCTACGACCCGGGCATCCGCCGCTCGGTCGTGATCGGCGGCGACCTGTGGACGGTCTCCGAGCTCGGCCTGGCGGTCCACTCCCTGGACGGCCTGGCGGAGCGGGACTGGATCCCGTTCGACTGACCCCGCCGCACGGCGCGGCCCCGCTCCCAGGCCGGGGCCGCGCCGTACGGTGGCCGCGCCGGGCGGCACCCGGCGCCGTAAACCTCTATAACACCGACATCTCACCCTTTACAAGATCTTGTCAGAAGATGTGAACCGGTGTTACCTCTTGCGCAGCGCACGTGATCCACGCGTGGCACGGCCAACGACGGCCGACCCCCCGCAGGAGGCCCGGTGTCGACCAAATCCTGGTCACGTCTCACCGTCATCGCCGCCGCGACGGCGTCCCTCGCACTCCCGTCCCTCGCCCTCCCCCTCCCCGGAGCCGCCCGGAGCGGCCCGGCCGACCGCTCCTCCGACCTGCACGACTTCCAGGCCGAGCAGCACGGCAAGCCCGACGTCGACAACCGGCGCGGCACCGTCGCGCCCCCGGCCGCCGCGCTCGCCAAGAAGGCGGGCGCCGCGACGATCCGCTGGAACGCCCTCGGCACCCCGGCCGTCGTCACCGGCCCCGCCCCGCTCGCCGAAGGGCTCGGCGACGACCCCGAGCAGGCCGCCCGCGCCTACCTGAAGGCCAACGAGAACCTCTTCGGCCTGTCCCCCGAGGCCGTGGACGCGCTGGAGAAGGTCGCGGTCAACCCGATCGGGGACGGCCACGCCGTCCTGCTCCGGCAGCGCTTCGGCGACCTGCCCGCGGGCGTGGACGGCCAGGTCGTGGTCGGCGTGGCCGGCGGCAGGGTCCACCACGTCACCTCGACCCTGTCCCGCTCCGCCGCCGCTCCCCCCGCCGCCGCGCTCACCGAGCAGCAGGCCCTGGAGATCGCCGCCCGCGACGGCGGCATCGACCTGGCCACCGCGACCGTCAAGCGGGCCGCGCCGGTGGCCGTGCCCGCGCCCGACGGCACGCACCGGGCCTACCAGGTGGTCCTGATCGGCGGCGGCGAGGGCGAGCCGGCCGCCTACACCACCCACGTGGACGCGGTCAGCGGTGAGATCCTGACCCGCGAGAACCTGGTGGACCACCACGCCGAGCCGGACGGCCCGCAGTGGGAGGTCTTCCCGGCCAACCCGCCCGCCGACTACTCCTCCGCCGACACCCGCTCGCGGTGGTGCGCCGCCGCCGGCCCCGGCTGCGACCTCGTCGTGGGCGGCGACCCGGCCACCGGCAAGGCGTGGGACGTCGACCACGCCGCGGACGCCCCCACCGGCACCAGCTCCGGCAACGCGGCCAGGACGGTGGAGAACCGCGCGAGCGACAACCCCTACGCGGTCGGCACCCGCGGCAACGCCGCCACCCCGGACCGGAACTACGCCTACCCCTGGACCAACGCCTGGTACACCGCCAAGTGCGACCCCGCCGTCCTCGACCGGCCGGGCGAGGCCGACCTGGAGGCCGCGATCGCCAACCTGCACGCCATGCACAACCGCATGCACGACTGGTCCTACCGGCTCGGCTTCACCGAGACGGCCTGGAACATGCAGGACGAGAACGGCGAGCGCGGCGGCCTCGGCGGCGACCCCGAGCAGGGCAACGCCCAGGCCGGGGCGCGCCACGCCGACGTGCGCGACAACGCCAACCAGATCACCGGCCCCGACGGCGTCGCCCCGATCACCAACATGTACCTCTGGCAGCCGATCGCGGGCTCGTTCTACGCGCCCTGCGTGGACGGCGACTACGACATGTCGGTGATCGGCCACGAGTACACGCACGCGATCTCCGGCCGCATGATCGCCGGCCCGAACGCCGGGTGGAGCGGTGCCCAGCCCGGCGCCATGAACGAGAGCACCTCCGACCTGCTGGCCATGGAGTACCTCTACGAGTACGGCTTCCGCCCCGCGGGCGAGACGCCGTACGTGACCGGCGGCTACGTCACCGGCGACAAGAAGGCCGGCATCCGCAACTACGACATGTCGAAGTCCCCGCTGAACTACAGCGACATCGGCTACGACCTCGTCGGGCAGCAGGTCCACGCCGACGGCGAGATCTGGAGCGCCGCCCAGTTCTCCGTGCGCGAGGCGTTCCTCAAGCGGTACGGCAAGGGCACCGCGGCCCTCCAGCGGGCGTGCGCCGACGGGAGGACCCCGGTGCACAAGTGCCCCGGCAACCGCCGCTGGGCGCAGCTGTCCTTCGACGCGCTGCTGCTGATGGCCTCCGGCGCGGTCAGCTACGTCGACCACCGCGACGCGCTGCTGGCCGCCGACGCCATCCGCTTCGGCGGGAAGAACCAGGACATCATGTGGCGGGCGTTCGCCCGGCACGGCCTCGGCGAGGGCGCGGCCAGCCTGAACCAGAACGACCCCGACCCGACGCCGGGCTTCGCCGACCCGGTCGGGAAGAACGGCACGCTCAGGCTCACGCCGCTCGGCGAGGCGAAGAAGGCCGCGCTCCGGCTCTACGTCGGCCACTACGAGGGCCGTGCCGTACCGGTCGCCGACACCGACCCGGCCACCGAGCTCGGCGACACCGTGGAGATGACCCCGGGCGTCTACGACTTCCTGGTCGTCGGCGCGGGCCACGGCCACACCCGGGTGAGGTCCGCGGTGCTGCCCGGCGTGACGCTCCCGCTCCCGCTCGCACCGGCGGAGAACGTCGCCTCGGCGGCGCGGGGCGCCACGGCCACGGGCGACGGCGTCAACCACGACAAGCTGATCGACGAGACCGAGGCCACGAACTGGGCCTCGCTGACCGGGCCGGTCGCCGGGAAGACCGTGACCGTGGACCTGGCCGGGACCGAGCCGGTGAAGGTCCGCCGGGTGCAGGTCAGCGCCATGCTCCGGCCCAACGTGAACGACCCCGCCGACCCGGGCGGCCAGAACCGCTTCAGCGCCCTGCGCGCCTTCGAGGTCCTGGCCTGCGACGCCACGCAGAAGGACTGCTCGAAGCCGGAGTCCTTCTCGGTCGTCTACACCAGCCCGGCCGACGCGTTCGACACCCGGCTGCCCCGCCCCCGGGGCGCCGACCTGCTGATCGAGTCCTTCAGGATCCCGACCACGAAGGCCACCCACCTGGCCCTGCGCGCCGTCTCCACCCAGTGCACCGGCAACCCGCGCTACGCCGGTGAGCAGGACGCCGACCCGCGCTCGGCCACCGACTGCGCCACCGCGAGCCCCGCCCGCGACCAGGTGCGCGCCGCCGAGTTCCAGGCCTTCACCCGCTGACGGCCGTCACCTGCGGCTCCCGCCCCGTCCGGGGCGGGAGCCGCACGGCGGATCATTCCGGCCGCAGTACGCGCACGTCGACGCCGAACTTCTCCGCTTCCCTCATCTCCGTGTCGGATGTCACGAGCGACGCGTCCAACGCCTGGGCGAGCACCACGTAGGCCGCGTCGTATGTCGTGAAGTTCTCGCGGAGCCCGAGCACGTGGCCCAGGAGCTCGGTCATCTGGTAACGCCGGATGTGCAGCAGGCCGAAGTCCTCGACGGCTTCGTCCAATCTCCGCTCGTCGAGTTTCTTGCCCAGGACGAGACCTCTCAGCGCGCCGGAGACTTCGAAATCCAGCAGCGCGGGTGCGTGAAGCTCCTCCTCCGCGATGACGGTCAGCAGATCGGAGTTGACGGGATCGCCCACGAGCGCCTCCACCACGGCGGAGGAGTCGATGACGATCACGATGCCTCTCGGATACGCCTGATCTCGTTCACGGTCTCTTCCGCGGTCGGGCCACCGGTGCGGTTCCGCCGCGCCAGACGCGCGGCGATCTCGGCGTTCGTCGGGCGGGCGGCCATGCGCTCCAGTTCCGTACGGAGATAGGCCGCCAGGGTGAGACCACGCTCAGCCGCCTGCTCTTTGAGCGCCCGGACCGTCGCTTCGGGAACATCACGTACCTGTAGCAGTGCCATGACCCCATGGTATGCATTTGTATGCATCCCACGAGCGAAACGGGGACATCACGGGACCGCTGACCCCGGAGGTCCGGTTCCTCTACCGGCGCCCGCCCGTCGTCCGGAAGACCCGCCGGATCACGCCGTGCTCGTCTCCGGGGCCGCGACGGGGACGATGTCGGGGGCGCCGAGGCGGATGGCGTCGGCCTCGTGGTCGGTATCCTGCTCCTGGGAGAGCCGCTCGGCCTCCACCCGCTTGGTGTAGTGCTCGATCTCCCTCTTGACCTGCTCGTCGTCCCACTCCAGCGGACCGGCGAGCAGCCCGGCCGCCTCCTCCGCCACGGCCAGGCCGCGGTGGAAGGTCTCGATGGAGATGTGGGTGCGCCGGGTCAGCACGTCGTTGAGGTGCCGGGCGCCCTCGTGGGTGGCGGCGTAGACGACCTCGGCCCGCAGGTAGTCGTCGGCCCCGGTCAGCGGGTGGCCGAGCGCCGGATCCTCCTCGATCAGCGCCAGCACCTCGTCGATCATGGAACCGTACCGCTGGAGCAGGTGCTCGATCCGCGCCACGTGCAGCCCGGAGGAGCGGGCCAGCCGCTCCCGGGAGTTCCACAGGGCCTGGTAGCCCTCCGCGCCGGCCAGCGGGATGCGGTCGGTGCAGGAGGGCGGGACCCGCTGGTGCAGGCCGTGCGCGACCGCGTCCACCGCGTCCTTGGCCATGACCCGGTAGGTGGTGTACTTGCCGCCGGCCACCATGACCAGCCCGGGCACCGGGTGGGCCACCACGTGCTCGCGGGAGAGCTTGGAGGTCTCCTCCGACTCCCCCGACAGCAGCGGCCGCAGGCCCGCGTAGACGCCCTCGACGTCGTCGCGGGTGAGCGGGACCGACAGCACCGCGTTGACGTGCTCCAGGACGTAGTCGATGTCGGAGCGGGAGGCCGCGGGGTGGGCCTTGTCCAGGTCCCAGCGGGTGTCGGTGGTGCCGATGATCCAGTGCCGGCCCCAGGGGATCACGAACAGCACCGACTTCTCGGTCCGCAGGATGATCCCGGTGAGCGAGTGGATCCGGTCGCGCGGCACGACCAGGTGCACGCCCTTGGAGGCGCGCACGTGGATCTGCCCCCGCCCGCCGACCAGCTCCTGGATCTCGTCGGTCCACACCCCGGTGGCGTTGACCACCTGCCGGGCCCGCACCCGCAGGTCGGTCCCGCTCTCCAGGTCGCGCACCCGGACCCCGGTGACCCGCTCCCCCTCCCGCAGGAAACCCGTCACCTGCGCCCGCGAGGCGACGTGCGCGCCGTACCCCGCGGCGGTCCGGAGCATGGTCATCACGTAGCGGGCGTCGTCCACCTGTGCGTCCCAGTACTGCACCGCGCCGGAGAAGGCCGTACGGCGCAGCGCGGGGGCCAGCCGGAGCGCGCGCCTGCGCGACAGGTGGCGGTGGCCGGGCACGCCGCGGGTGAGCCCGGCGGAGTAGCCCAGCGTGTCGTACATCACCAGGCCGGTGCCGACGTACGGCCGCTCCCAGCCGAAGTGGGTGAGCGGGAACAGGAACGGCACCGGCCGCACCAGGTGCGGGGCGATCCGCTGCAGCAGCAGGGCGCGCTCCTGCAGCGCCTCCCTGACCAGGTCGAAGTTGAGCTGCTCCAGATAGCGCAGGCCGCCGTGGATCAGCTTGGAGGAGCGGGACGAGGTGCCCGAGGCGAAGTCGCGCGCCTCCAGGAGCCCGACGCTGAGCCCGCGGGTCGTCGCGTCGAGCGCGACCCCGGCGCCGACGACCCCGCCGCCGATCACCACCACGTCGAGCTCGGCGGACGCCATCTTCGCCAGTGCGGCGGACCTCTCGGCCGGGCCGAGCCGTGCGGTGCCCATGCGCGCCGTCATGCTGCCTTCCCCCCGGGGTACGCGAACCTTCGTCTTGTCCGGGATATGTACCCCTGCACTGTGTGTATCACTACCAGCGGGTAGTCCTGCTCATGGTGATTCGCGCCACGACCGGACCCGCCGCCCCGGCGGTCCCGGCGGTCCCGCGCGCCGCAGGGCGGCACGGCGCGGTACGGCGGACGGCGGAGCTGCGGCACGGCGCGGGGCCGTCAGGCGCGGACGACCTTGACCCCCGCGTCGGTGAAGCGGGCCGCGGCCTCGTCGGAGAGGCCCTCGTCGGTGACCAGGGTGCCGACGGCGTCCAGCGTGCAGATCCGGGCGAAGGCGCGCCGTCCGATCTTGGAGGCGTCCGCGACCACGACGACCTCGGCGGCCCGGCGGATCAGCAGGTGGTTGACGCTCGCCTCGCCCTCGTGGTGGGCCCAGGCGCCGCCGTCGGCGTCGATCGCGTCCACGCCCAGGAACGCGATGTCCAGCGTGACCCGCTCCAGCACCTCCGAGGCCAGCGGGCCGATCAGCTCGTAGGACTGCGGCCGCGCCACCCCGCCCGTCACGACGATCTTGACGTTCTGGCGCACGGTCAGCTCGGCGGCGATGTTCAGGGCGTTGGTGACGATGGTGAAGCCCGCCTCCGGATCGGCCCGGACCGCCAGGGCGCGCGCGACCTCCGAGGTGGTCGTGCCGCCGTTCATCCCGACGATCGCCCCGGGCGCGACCAGCGCGGCGGCCGCCTCGGCGATGCGCTGCTTCTCGTCGGCGTGGCGCGCGGTCTTGTAGCGCAGCGGCAGGTCGTAGCTGACGCTCTGCGCGACCGCCCCGCCCCGCGTGCGCATGAGCATCTGCTGCTGGGCCAGCTGGTCGAAGTCGCGCCGGATCGTCGCGGCGGAGACGTCCAGCGCCTCGGCGGCCCGCTCCACGCTCAGGCGGCCCTCCCGCGCGAGCAACTCCAGGATCGCGTTCCAGCGCTCGTACCTGCTCACGGCATCAGCCTGTCACACCACCGGATCAAAACCCATCTCTGCACAATCATGCTCATTTCTGCTATAAATCACTCACAAATGGACCGAACCGGAGGCCGCCGTGACCACCCACACCGAAGCAGAGATCGCGTCCCAGCCGGACTGCTGGCGCCGGGCCGTCGGCGCGGTCCCGGCGGACGCCCTCCCGCAGCCGGGTGAGCGGGTGGCCGTGGTCGGCTGCGGCACGTCCTGGTTCATCGCCCAGGCCTACGCCGTGCTGCGCGAACGCGCCGGGCACGGCGAGACCGACGCCTTCGCCGCGTCCGAGGCGCCGTCCGGCCGCTCCTACGACCGGGTGCTCGCACTGACCCGCTCCGGCACCACCACCGAGGTGCTGGAGCTGCTGAGGAGCGCGGGCACCCGGACCACCGCGATCACCGCCGACCCGGACACGCCGGTCATGACCCTGGCCGACCGGGTCGTCGTGCTCGACTTCGCCGACGAGGCCTCGGTCGTGCAGACCCGCTTCGCCACCACCCAGCTCGCCCTGCTCCGCGCCCACCTCGGCGAGGACCTGACCGCCGCGATCGCCGACGCCGAGCGCGCGCTCGCCGAACCGCTCGCCCCCGAGCTGACGGCCGCCGAGCAGTTCACCTTCCTGGGCCGCGGCTGGAGCTACGGCCTGGCCCTGGAGGCGGGGCTGAAGATGCGCGAGGCCTGCCGCGCCTGGACCGAGGCCTACCCCGCCATGGAGTACCGGCACGGCCCGATCAGCATCGCCGGGCCCGGCCGGATCACCTGGATGCTCGGCGACGCCCCCGGCGGGCTGCGCGAGGAGGTGGAGGCGACCGGCGGCACGTTCCTGGCCGGCGGCCTGGACCCGATGGCCGAGCTGGTGCGCGTCCAGCGGGTGGCGGTGGCCAGGGCCCTGGCGCAGGGCCTCGACCCGGACCGGCCGCTCCATCTGACCCGCTCGGTGATCCTCCCCGCCCCGGAAACCCGATGATCGCCCCCCTGCGGCCGGAGGGGGAGGATGAGGCCATGAGCATCACACTCGCCGACGCCCGCGTCGTCACCCCCGGCGGTGTCCACGACGGCTGGCTGACCATCGAAGACGGCCGCATCACCCACGTCGGCCGGGGGACCGCCCCGGGTCCGGGTCTCGGCCTCGGCGGCAGGTACGTCGTGCCCGGCTTCGTCGACATCCACAACCACGGCGGGGCGGGCGCCTCCTTCCCCACCGGCGACCCCGGGCAGGCGCACCGGGCCGCGGCCCTGCACGCCCGGCACGGCACCACCACGCTCGTGGCCAGCCTGGTCACCGCGCCCCTGGACCACCTGACCAGGGCCGTGTCCGCCCTCGCCGACCTGTGCGAGGACGGCCTGCTGGCCGGGATCCACCTGGAGGGCCCCTACATCGCCGCCTCCCGCTGCGGCGCGCACGACCCCGCCCTGCTCCGCGAGCCCTCCCCGCAGGAGCTCGCCCGCCTGGTCAAGGCCGGGCGCGGGCACGTGCGGATGCTCACCATCGCCGCCGAGCTGCCGGGCGCGCCGGACACCATCCGGGAGGCGGTCGCGAGCGGCGTGCTCGCCGCCCTCGGGCACAGCGACGCGGACTACGGGCAGACGGTCGCGGGCATCGAGGCGGGCGCCCGCGTCGCCACCCACCTCTACAACGCCATGCCGCAGCTCGGCCACCGCGCCCCCGGCCCGATCGCGGCGCTGCTGGAGGACGAGCGCGTCACGGTGGAGCTGGTCAACGACGGCGTGCACGTCCACCCGGCGATGCTCCGCCTCGCCTGCCGCGCGGCGGGGCCGGGCCGTACCGCGCTCGTCACCGACGCGATGGCGGCGGCCGGCGCGGGCGACGGGACCTACGACCTCGGCGCGCTGAAGGTGGACGTGACCGGCGGCGTCGCCCGGCTCGTCGACGGCGACGGCGGGCTCGGCTCCATCGCGGGCTCCACCCTGACCATGGACGTCGCCTTCCGGCGCGCCGTCCGCGAGCTCGGCCTGTCCCTGCCCGAGGCCGCCGAGGTCACCTCGCTCACCCCCGCCCGGGTGCTCGGCCTCGGCGACCGCGTCGGCTCCGTCGCCGTCGGCAAGCAGGCGGACCTGGTGGTCCTCACCGACGACCTGGAGGTCGCCGGCGTCATGAGACACGGAACCTGGATCACGGAACCCTAGATGCCCTCTCCCCCCTCCCCCCGCGGCACGGTCCTGACCGTCACGCTGAACCTCGCCCTCGACGTCACCTACACCGCCGACGGCGTCGACTGGGACGGCGTCAACCGGGTGCGGACCGTGCACCGCCGGGCGGGGGGCAAAGGGGTCAACGTCGCCCGGGTGCTCGCCTGGCTCGGCCGCGACGTCCTCGTCACCGGCCTGTCCGGCGGCCCGGGCGGCCGGGCCGCCGAGGCGGAGCTCGCCGCGGCCGGGCTGCCCGCCGCGCTCACCCGCATCGCCGGGGAGTCCCGCACCACCCTCGCCGTCTGCGACACCGCCCCGTCCGGGCCCCGGCGGACGGCCCTGTTCAACGAGCCCGGCCCCGTCGTCTCCGCCGGGGAGCTGGCCGCCTTCCTCGACGGCTTCGACGCCCGGCTCGGATCGGCCGCGGCCGTGGTGGTCTCCGGGAGCCTGCCCCGCGGCGTCCCCGCCGACTTCTACGCCGTCCTCGCCGCCCGGGCCCGCGACCGGGGCGTCCCGGTGATCGTGGACGCCGACGGCGAGGTGCTCCGGCGCTCCCCGGCCGGCCGCCCGGAGATCGTCAAGCCCAACGCCGAGGAGCTCGCCCGCGCCCTGGCCGCCACCGGGGAGGGCGGGCTCCCGGACGGGGACGTGCTCCGCGGCGCCGAGGCGCTCCGGGCCGCCGGGGCCGGGGCGGTCGTCGTCTCACTCGGCGCCGGCGGGCTGCTGGCCGTGACGCCCGAGGGCCGCTGGCGGGCCGCCATGCCGTACCGGGTGGAGGGGAACCCGACCGGCGCCGGGGACGCCCTGGTCGCCGGGCTGGCCCTGGGCCTGGTGGAGGGCACGCCCTGGCCGGAGCGGCTCCGCCGCGCGGCGGCGCTGGGGGCGGCGGCGGTGGCCGCTCCCGTCGCCGGGGACGTCGACCCCGAGGTCTTCCAGGACGTCCGCCCGCGGATCCGGATCGAACCCGTGGACCCCTGATCCCGGCCCGCCCGTGGACCCCTGGCCCCGGCCCTTCCCCGCCCGTGGACCCCTGATCCCGGCCCGCTCCCCGGCGGAGCCGCACCCGCGCGGGCTCCCCGGCCCGTCCGGAGCCACCGCGCACGCACCCGTTCACCCCGTGAAAGGCCCCGTCATGCCCCTCGTCGGAATCGGCGACATCGTCCGCGACGCCCCCGCGGGCGTCGGCGCCTTCAACGTCGTCCAGCTCGAACACGCCGAGGCGATCGTCGCCGGGGCGGAGGCCGCCGGCGCCCCCGTCGTGCTGCAGATCAGCGAGAACTGCGTGCGCTACCACGGCGCCCTCGCTCCGATCGCCGCCGCCGCGCTCGCCCTCGCCCGGGCCTCCTCGGTGGAGGTGGCCGTCCACCTCGACCACGCCTGCGACCGCGCGCTCGTCGAGGAGGCCGTGGAGCTGGGCATCGGGTCGGTCATGTTCGACGCCTCGGCGCTGCCCGACGAGGAGAACGCCGCGCTCACCGCCGAGGTGGCCGCCTGGTGCCACGACCGGGGGGTGTGGGTGGAGGCCGAGCTCGGCGAGATCGGCGGCAAGGACGGCGTGCACGCGCCCGGGGCGCGGACCAGGCCGCACGAGGCCGCCGGCTACGTGGCCCGCACCGGTGTCGACGCCCTGGCCGTCGCCGTCGGCAGCTCGCACGCCATGACGACGCGCGACGCCGTCCTCGACCTCGCCCTGATCGCCGAGCTGCGCCGGGCCGTCCCGGTGCCGCTCGTGCTGCACGGCTCCTCCGGCGTGCCCGACGAGACCCTGCGCGCCGCCGTACGGCACGGCATGAAGAAGATCAACATCGCCACGCACCTGAACAGGGCGTTCACCCGGGCGATCCGCGACCGGCTGGCCGCCGACGAGAAGGTCGTCGATCCCCGCGTGTACGTGAAGGAGGGCCGGGCCGCCGTCGCCGCCGAGGTCGCCCACCTGCTCGGCGTGCTCCGGGGCTGATGCGCGCCGGCCCCCGCACCGGGCGGGGGCCGGGTTCACCGGATCAGGACTGCTGCGGGGCGACGACCACCTCGACCCGCTGGAACTCCTTCAGGTCGGAGTAGCCCGCCGTGGCCATCGTGCGCTTGAGCGCACCCATGAGGTTCATCGAGCCGTCGGCCACCGAGGACGGGCCGTGCAGGATCTGCTCCAGCGTGCCGATCGTGCCGAAGTGGACCCGCTTGCCGCGCGGCAGCTCGGGGTGCTGGGCCTCCGAGCCCCAGTGGAAGCCCCGGCCGGGCGCCTCGGCCGCGCGGGCCAGCGGCGAGCCGACCATGACCGCGTCGGCCCCGCAGGCGATGGCCTTGGCGATGTCACCGGAGGTGCCCATGCCGCCGTCCGCGATGACGTGCACGTACCGGCCGCCGGACTCGTCCATGTAGTCGCGGCGCGCCGCCGCCACGTCGGAGATCGCGGTGGCCATCGGCACCGCCACGCCCAGCACCGTGCGGGTGGTGTGCGAGGCCCCGCCGCCGAAGCCGACGAGCACGCCCGCCGCGCCGGTCCGCATCAGGTGCAGCGCCGCGGTGTAGGTGGCGCAACCGCCGACGATCACCGGGACGTCCAGCTCGTAGATGAACTGCTTGAGGTTGAGCGGCTCGGCCCGGCCCGAGACGTGCTCGGCCGAGACCGTGGTGCCGCGGATCACGAAGATGTCCACACCCGCGTCGATGACGGCCTTGTGGTGCTGGACCGTGCGCTGCGGGGAGAGCCGGACCGCCGTGGTGACCCCCGCCTCGCGGATCTCCTCGATCCGGCGGCCGATCAGCTCCTCCTTGATCGGCTCGGCGTAGATCTGCTGCAGGCGCCTGGTGGCCGCCTCGCCGTGGAGCGAGGCCACCTCCTCCAGCAGCGGCTCCGGGTCCTCGTAGCGAGTCCACAGGCCCTCCAGGTCCAGCACCGCCAGACCGCCGAGCCGGCCGACCTCGATCGCGGTCCTCGGCGAGACCACGCTGTCCATGGGGCTCACCACGAGCGGCAGGTCGAACCGGTAGGCGTCGATCTGCCAGGAGATCGAGACCTCCTCGGGGTCGCGGGTCCGCCGGGAGGGGACGATGCCGATCTCGTCCAGCGCGTAGGCACGGCGTCCGTTCTTGCCGCGGCCGATCTCCACCTGAGTCATGTGCTATGTCTTTCCCATCTCACGCGCGTACGGCCCACGCCTGGTGGCGCGGGCCGTACCTGTGTGTCCGACCGGTCCGCACGGCCCGGTGTCAGCGGCGGTGGTAGTTCGGCGCCTCGACCGTCATCTGGATGTCGTGCGGGTGGCTCTCCTTCAGGCCCGCGGCCGTGATCGGCATGAGCTCGCACTTGGCGTGCATCTCCTCCACCGTGCGGCATCCGGAGTACCACATGCCCTGGCGCAGGCCGCCGACGAGCTGGTGGGCCACCGCGGCCACCGGACCGCGGTAGGGCACCTGGCCCTCGATGCCCTCGGGGATGTACTTGTCCTCGCCGCCGACGTCGGCCTGGGCGTAGCGGTCCTTGCTGAAGGAGGCGCCGCCGCGCTCGCGGTTGCGGACCGCGCCGAGCGAGCCCATGCCCCGGTAGGACTTGAACTGCTTGCCGTTGATGAAGATCAGCTCGCCCGGCGACTCCTCGCAGCCGGCCAGCAGCGAGCCCAGCATCACCGTGTCGGCCCCGGCCGCGATCGCCTTGACGATGTCGCCGGAGTACTGCAGACCGCCGTCGCCGATCACCGGGACCCCGGCGGGGCCGCACGCCAGCGAGGCCTCGTGGATGGCCGTCACCTGCGGGGCACCGACGCCGGCGACCACGCGGGTGGTGCAGATGGAGCCGGGGCCGACACCGACCTTGACCGCGTCGGCGCCCGCGTCGACCAGCATCTGCGCACCCGCCCGGGTGGCGATGTTCCCGCCGATCACCTCGATCCGGCTGTTGGCCTTGACCTTGGCGATCATGTCGGCGAGGCCCTTGGAGTGGCCGTGCGCCACGTCCACGACGATCACGTCGACTCCGGCCTCGATCAGGGCCGCCGCCCGCTGCTCGGCGTCCCCGCCGACGCCGATGGCCGCCCCCACGACGAGCCGGCCGTCGGCGTCCTTGGTGGCGAGCGGGTACTGCTCGCTCTTGGTGAAGTCCTTGACGGTGATCAGGCCGTGCAGCCGCCCGGCGGCGTCGACCAGCGGGAGCTTCTCGATCTTGTTCTTCCGCAGCAGCGCGAACGCCTCGTCCTTGGAGACCCCCACCGGCGCGGTGACCAGCGGCATCGGCGTCATGACCTCGCGCACGGGGCGGCGCTGGTCGGTCTCGAAGCGCATGTCGCGGTTGGTGACGATGCCGACCAGCACGCCGTCGGCGTCCGTCACCGGGACGCCGGAGATCCGGTAGGTCGCGCACAGGCGCTCGACGTCGGCCAGGGTGTCGTCCGGCGAGCAGGTGATCGGGTTGGTGACCATCCCCGCCTCGGAGCGCTTGACCAGGTCGACCTGCTCGGCCTGCTCCTCGACGGAGAGGTTGCGGTGCAGGATGCCGATGCCGCCCTGGCGGGCCATGGCGACCGCCATCCGCGCCTCGGTGACCGTGTCCATCGCCGCCGAGACGAGCGGGATGCGCAGGGTGATCCCGCGCGAGAGACGCGTGGTCGTGTCGGCCTCACCGGGCTGCAGATCGGAGTAGGCCGGAACGAGGAGCACGTCGTCGAACGTCAGCCCCGGCTCGGTGAACTTGGCCATTGTCGTGCAACCTCCTGCCACGGCGCGCTCTGGGTGGGGAAAGGCGCCAGCCCCCCGCACAGTTTAGGGTCTGGGCCCGCCCGCGGCGGACGGCAGGGGTTCCGCCGGAGGCGGCGGAGCACCCGGCGCGGTCCGGGCGGCCTCCGGGCGGGGGCACGCCGGGCGCCGCAGGGTCCGGGCGGACCCGGAGAAGCGGCGGACGGGCGGCGGGTCCCCGGGAGGCCGAGCGGTCGGTGACCCGCTCGGCCTCCCGTCACCGGCAACACCACGAGGCGCCCGATGCCGCCGGACCCCCCTCCGCGTCCGGGCGGCGACGCTTCTCGTATCGAGATACCGACGCCCTGTCATGGTGTCCTCACGCTCGGCGACGCGCAATGGTCGAAGCTGCAACTGCACGAAGTTGCAGCCCGTCCCGCGACCGCCGCCCCTGCCGTACCGGGCGCCGGACCACCGGTCGCGCCAAGCCCCGGACAGGAGCGGGCCGGCGGGCTATCCTCGCGTCACGTCCTGCCCGTCCCGGGAGCCCCCGTCGATGCCTGCCGACACCTCCGAGCCGCTCGCCGCCCTGGGTCTGACTCCGGCCCAGACCTCGCTCTACACCGCGGTGCTCCGGCTGCACCGGGCCACCTGCGCCAAGCTGGCCGAGGCCACCGGCGACTCGCCCGAGCTGCTCGCCCGCGAGCTGGCGGCCCTGGTCCGGATGGGGGTGGTCGACGAGCAGGCCGGTGAGTACCTCGCCCGGCACCCGGCCGCCGCGCTCGGTCACCTGATCGCCGACCGGCTGGACCGCCTCGCCGAGGAGAGCCGGCGGATCGACCGGGTCCTCGGCTCGATCCGCCACCTCATCCACCAGTACGACGCCGGCCGCGACCACCAGACCGGCCGGTTCCCGGTCGAGCTGGTCGGCGGGGCCGACGAGCTCTACGAGAGCGTGATCGGCATGGCGGTCCAGGCGCCGCCGCTGGGCCTGCTCACCGCCGTCCCTGACCAGCGGACGATGAGCGACTTCACCGAGCGCTACGCCGACCCGTGGATCGCGGCCCAGCGCCGCGGCCTGCTCTCCTGCCGGGCCCTCATCCCGGTGGACCTGCTCCAGATGCCCGGCCTGCGGGACAAGCTCGTCCGGTTCGAGCGCGCCGGGGCGCGGGTCCGCACCGTCCCGTCCGTGCCGAGCTGGTTCCTCGTCGCCGGGAGCGAGGTCGCGGGCCTGCCCGCGCAGTGGGGCGGGACCCTGGCGGAGAGCGCCTACCGCTTCACGCTGGTCCGCGCCTGCGTCGTGGTGGAGGCGCTGCGCGCGCTGTTCGAGGAGCTGTGGGCGCGCGCCACCCCGCTGCCGTGGGCGCGCGCGGGCGACGGCGTGGTCCAGGTGCTCCGGCTGGCCGCCCAGGGCGTGTCCGACGAGGCGATCGCGCGGCAGCTCGGCGTCTCGGTCCGGACGGTCCGCGCCCGCTTCGCCGACGCGATGGCCGCGCTGGGCACGCACTCCCGGTTCCAGGCGGGCGTGGAGGCCGCACGCCGGGGCTGGCTCGCGTAACGCCCGGGTTCGCCCCCTGATCCCCGGGGCGAGGCCATAAAGTGGAATCGTGCTGGAAGACGTCCCCCGCGATCCGTTCGCGGACGACCCCGACGACCCGGCGGCGGCGCTGGGCGGTGTCGACGACCCCGAGCCTCTGACGCAGGCCGAGCGCGACGAGGCCGTCACCGACCTCGCCGACGTGGAGGTCTTCCGTTCCCTGCTGGAGCCGCAGGGGGTCTTCGGCCTGGTCCTCGACTGCCCGGAGTGCGGCGAGCAGCACTATTTCAACTGGGAGCTGCTCCGGGGCAACCTCCGGCAGATGATCGAGAACGGCAGGCCCCAGGTCCACGAGCCCGCCTACCAGCCCAACCCCACGGACTACGTGAGCTGGGACTACGCGCAGGGCTACGCCGACGGTGTGATCGACACCGAGGACAGGCACTGATCGACGTCCTCGACCAGCGCCGCGAGCAGCCGGACTGCGGGGTCCGGCCCGGGGACGGGCTCCCTCCGGGCGAGCGCCTGCAGCACGGCGTCGGTCTCGGCCACGGCCGGGTCCTTCTCCGGCCCGCACCGCCGCGTCGGGCACCGTGGATGGAGCGCCGTCAAGCTATCGACTCCAGCTCCGCCAGCGCCCGCAGCCTGGCGAGCGCCCGATGCTGGGCGACGCGAACCGCACCTGGTGACATACCGAGTACATTACCGGTCTCCTCCGCCGACAGTCCCGACACCACCCGGAGCATCAGCAGTTCACGCTGGTTGTCGGGGAGCCGGGAGAGCAACCGGCGCGCGTGCTCGGCCTCGACGTAGCGCACCACGGTCTCCTCCGGGCCCGGCCCCTCGTCCGGCCCGTCCGGCAGGTCCTGGGTGGGCACGGCGGAGCGCACGGAGCTGCGCAGCGCGTCGGCCACCTTGTGGGAGGCGATGCCGAAGACGAACGACGCGAACGGGCGCCCCATGTCCCGGTAGCGGGGCAGGGCGGCCAGAACCGCGATGCACACTTCCTGCGCCACGTCGTCCGCAATGTGATATTGGCCGGAAAACCGCCCGAGGCGGGCGCGGCAATAGCGCACCACCATCGGGCGCAACTGCGCGAGCAAGGATTCGATCGCGCTGCGATCCCCCTGAACGGCGAGGCTTGTCAGATCCTTGAGATCGTCCTTGTGGACGATCCCGTCAGATCTCGTCGCAAGCCTTACCCCACTTTTGGCGTCGGCGACGCATCCCTCGGTCACGTAGGCATGATGCCCGCACTGATCCGACCTGTCGTCATGGCAAACGGCTACGGATTGGTCACATTGAGGCGAGATCGGCGGAGTGTAATCGGACGATGACACTGGGATTTCCCGGGCCGTCAGATATTTCGCGCAATTGCGGAATGCGTTCTTCTATTCGTGATAAATCACCATCGATGGTGGCCCGTACCGACCGAGGTGCTTTGCGATCTCTTTCACATTCCTGCGAAACGCGTACGGCCCGCACCCCGGCGGGGTGCGGGCCGTACCGGAGATCCGGACGGGGATCAGTGACCGTGGCCGTGGCCGTGGCCGTGACCACCGGTGGCCGGGGCCTCCTCCTCGGGCTTGTCCACCACGAGGGCCTCGGTCGTCAGCAGCATGCCGGCGATGGAGGCGGCGTTCTGCACGGCCGAGCGGGTGACCTTGACCGGGTCGATGACACCCTGGGCGATCAGGTCGCCGTACTCGCCGGTGGCGGCGTTGAGGCCGTGGCCGACGGGCAGGTCGGTGACCTTGGAGGTCACGACGTAGCCCTCCAGGCCGGCGTTCTCGGCGATCCAGCGGGCCGGCTCGACGAGCGCCTTGCGGACCACGGCGACACCGGTCGCCTCGTCACCGGTGAGGCTCAGGTCGTCCAGGGCCTTGGAGACGTGCACGAGCGCGGAGCCGCCGCCGGAGACGATGCCCTCCTCGATCGCGGCGCGGGTCGCGGAGATCGCGTCCTCGAGGCGGTGCTTCTTCTCCTTGAGCTCCACCTCGGTGGCCGCGCCGACCCGCAGCACGCACACGCCGCCGGAGAGCTTGGCCAGGCGCTCCTGGAGCTTCTCGCGGTCCCAGTCGGAGTCGGACTGCTCGATGGCGAGCTTGATCTCCTTGACGCGGTCCGCGATCGCCTGCGCGTCGCCGGCGCCGTCCACGATGGTGGTGGTGTCCTTGGTGATCACGACGCGGCGGGCCGTGCCGAGCACCTCGAGGCCGACGTGCTCCAGCTTGAGGCCGACCTCCTCGCTGACGACCTGGCCGCCGGTCAGGATGGCCATGTCCTGCAGCATCGCCTTGCGGCGGTCGCCGAAGCCCGGCGCCTTGACGGCGACGGAGGTGAAGGTGCCGCGGATCTTGTTCGTGACCAGGACCGCGAGGGCCTCGCCCTCGACGTCCTCGGCGATGACCAGCAGCGGCTTCTTGGTCTGGGCGACCTTCTCCAGCAGCGGCAGGAAGTCCGCCACGGAGGAGACCTTGGCCTGGTGGATCAGGATGTAGGGGTCCTCCAGGACCGCCTCCATCCGCTCCTGGTCGGTCACCATGTAGGGCGACAGGTAGCCCTTGTCGAACTGGAGACCCTCGGTGAACTCCAGCTCCATGCCCATGGAGTTGGACTCCTCGACGGTGATGACACCGTCCTTGCCCACCTTGTCGAACGCCTCGGCGATCAGGTCGCCGATCCTGGCGTCCTGCGCGGAGATCGTCGCGACGTGCGCGATCTCCTTCTTGTCCGCGACCGGGCGGGCGGACTCCAGCAGCTTGTCGCTGACCGCCTTGGCGGCCTGGTCGATGCCGCGCTTGAGCGCGAGCGGCTGGGCGCCGGCGGCGACGTTGCGCAGACCCTCGCGGACCATCGCCTGGGCGAGGACGGTCGCGGTGGTCGTGCCGTCACCGGCGATGTCGTTGGTCTTGGTGGCGACTTCCTTGGCCAGCTGGGCGCCGAGGTTCTCGTAGGCGCCCTCCAGCTCGATCTCACGCGCGATGGTGACACCGTCGTTGGTGATGGTCGGCGCGCCGAACTTCTTGTCGATGACGACGTTGCGGCCCCGCGGGCCGAGGGTCACCTTGACGGCGTCCGCGAGGGCGTTCACCCCACGCTCGAGAGCGCGGCGCGCGTCCTCCTCGAAGGACAGGATCTTGGGCATGACAGTCCTCTCTGAAAAGCACGTCGGCGCATCAGAGCCCCGGGCGCTGAGCGCGGCCCGGGGCTCGATACGTCACATCGTCGGTGAAGCGTTGACTACTTCTCGATGATCGCGAGCACGTCACGGGCGGAGAGCACGAGGTACTCCTCGCCGCCGTACTTCACCTCGGTGCCGCCGTACTTGCTGTAGAGGACGATGTCGCCCTCGTTGACGTCGAGCGGGATGCGCTTGCTGCCCTCGTCGTCCCAGTTGCCGGGGCCGACCGCGAGGACTCGGCCCTCCTGGGGCTTCTCCTTGGCGGTGTCAGGGATGACCAGACCGGAAGCGGTGGTCTGCTCCGCCTCGAGCGGCTGGACCACGATGCGGTCGCCGAGCGGCTTAACGGGAACCTTGGTGGCGGTCGTCACGTCGGACCTCCCCTTCTGATTTGAATGATCTAGAAGAGGCGACCAGCGGTCTGCCGTCGCGGGTGCCAGACCTGACCTCGTCGCGTGTGTTGGCACTCTCACCGGGAGAGTGCCAATACGGAACAGTATGCAAGGAGGGCTTGACAGTCAACACGAAGCGCCTTTCTGCGCCCGGAGCGAACTCGCCCCCGCCCGACGTGCGGCGACGGACCCCGCCGGATCCCGCCGGCCCCGCCTCCCGCCCGGCGTCCGGGAGAGGCCCGCCACTCCGCCGCCGGCCCACGCCGGCCCGTTACCGACCCGCCCCCGCCGTCACCGGCCCCCGCCGTCCCGGCCCGGGCCCTCCCTCCGCACCCGCCCCCGCCTCATCGCCGTCCCGGCCCGGCACCCCTCCTCCGCACCCGCCCCGGCCCGCCGGCGTCCGTTCACGGTACGGCCGAGCGGACGGCTTCCGCGGATAAAGCATTCGCGAACACCGGGCCGCGGTTCACCCGTGAATTCACCCCCGAGGTGCCGGGGAGGGCGGCCGCGGCCCATCACCGGGCATTCCTTTTCCCCGTTCCCGGCAAAAGGACGCCGAGGCGGCCGCACAATACTTCGGAGCGGACCGGGAAACGACCCGGGAAAACCGCCCGCCCGCACCGGCGCGAGGCACCCCGCTCCGGCCGCGCCGCGGGGACGGGCGGGGAGACCGCCGCGGAGAACCGCCGCGACCCGCTCGCCGGCTGGCCCTACCCCCGCCCGGCGGGTGGACGGCCGACGACCTCGGCCTGCTCCCCCAGGGCGGTCCGAACGGCGAGCCGGACTTCTTCGAACGCGTCGGACTCCCCGGCGGAGCCCTCAGCTTCCTGTCCCCCCGGACGCCTCTCCGCGAACGGCCGATCCGCGGGCTCACGGACCTCCTCGACGACCAGGCCCCCGAGCGTCTGGCCGCCGTCAGCCAGATGGACGTCAGGATCGGCAGGTTCCAGCGGCCCCGCCCGGACGTCCTGGTCATCGACGCCGACGTCGCGGACGACAACAGTCGGACCTCCTGTGCCCCCGCCGAGGTCCACCCGGTGGTGGAGGTGGTTTCACCCGAGTCGGGGTTCCGCGACCGCAAGGTCGAGCCCGAGCGCTACGCGTCAGCAGGGCTCATCCACTTCTGGCGTATCGAGGCGGAGGGGGACGAGCCCGTCGTGTACGTGTACGAACCCGACCCCGCCACCCGGTTGTACGCTCCCACCGGCATCCACCACGGGCGGATCTCCGTCGATGCGCCGTTCCACGCCGAGATCGATCTGAACGACCTGCTGGGCCGGGGCGGCGCCGCACGGTGACCGGCGGGTCCGTCCGGTCCGGCGCCAGGCGGTAGCGTCGGGCGGCGTGGACCTCGACGCATTCCGGGAGCTGCTGACGCCGCGCGGCCAGGAGGCCCTCGCCGCCGCGGCCGAGCTGACCGCCGACGACCCCGTGGCGGCCGTGACCCGGCTCAGGAAGACCTACGACGCCGGCCTCACCTCCGCGGCGCTCACCCAGGCCGGGCTCCGGCGGCGCGCGCGGGAGAAGTTCGGCGCCGACGCCGACCTGATGTACTTCACCCCGGACGGACTGGAGCAGGCCACCCGCCGCGAGGTCGCCGACCACCGCGCCCGCCGCATCCCCGCGGGCTCCCGCGTCGCCGACGTCTGCTGCGGCATCGGCGGGGACCTGCTCGCCCTGGCCCGGGCGGGCTGCACGGTGGAGGCGGTGGACGCCGACCCGCTCACCGCCGCCGTCGCCCGGGCCAACGCCGAGGCGCTCGGCTTCGGCGAGCGCGTCTCGGTCCGCGCCGCGGGCGCCGACACCGTGGACCCCGCCGCCTTCGACGTGCTGTTCGCCGACCCGGCCCGCCGTACGGCGCGCGGCCGGACCTTCGACCCGCTGGCCTACTCCCCCGCCTGGCCCGAGGTGCTGGACATGGTGGACCGGGCCGGGGCCGCCTGCCTGAAGGTCGCGCCCGGCATCCCGTACGAGTTCATCCCGGCCGGGGCCGAGGCCGAGTGGGTCTCCCACCGGGGGGACGTCAAGGAGGCGGTGATCTGGGCGGGCGCGTTGGCCGGCGGGCCGGAGCGGCGGGCCACGATGCTCCCGTCGGGCCTGACGCTGACGCCCGACCCCGGTCTCGGCCCGGCCGAGGCGGGTCCCGTCGGCCGCTACGTCCACGAGCCGGACGGCGCGGCGATCCGCGCCCACCTGGTCGCCGAGGTCGCCGCGCTGGTCGGCGGGCGCCTGATCGACCCGCACATCGCCTACATCACCTCCGACTCCCCCGCGCGGACCCCCTGGGCGGCCTGCTACGAGGTCCACGAGGTGCTGCCGTTCTCGCTCAAGCGGCTGCGGGCGGCGCTCCGCGAGCGCGGCGCGGGGAACGTGACGATCAAGAAGCGCGGCTCCGCGGTCGACGTCGAACGGCTCAGGAAAGACCTCCGGCTTTCAGGAAAGAAATCCACAACGGTTATTCTCACGCGGGTCATCGACAGACCGTTTGCCCTCGTTTGCGACCCGTGCTGATCTGTCCTAACCGCCGATTCTGGAAATCCGTCGCCAATCGCGATCTTTTCAAATCCGTATTCTGAGGGCGTTGCCCCGGCCGCTATGGTTACCGCCCGGGAGTCGTTCCCGTCTGCGGTTCAACCGCGTTCATCAGCAATACCGGACCAATCCCACCGCGCGGCGGACCGTCGGCGAGTGAAGGAGCTTTTCGGTGGACCACTCCAATCAGACCCTGCTGCAGCCCGGCGGCCAGACCGCCATCTCGGACCGGATGCGGGAGCTCCTCGCCCGCGCCGCGCAGGACCACGTCTACGAGCAGCGCACCCAGGGGGCCGTGCTGGACGAGATCCGCCAGCGGCTCGAAGGGATGGAGTGGCTGCTCCGGGAGGTCAGGGAGCGCGAGCTCGGCGGGCTGAACGGCACGCTGGAGTCCGTCCACGGCAGGCTGGACGACCTCGCCGTGCGGGCCCCGGCCTGGGCCGAGGGCCTCGCCCAGCACGTCGAGGCCGTGCGCGAGCACGTCGACGCCGTCGGCGAGCACATCGGCTCGGTCGGTCAGAGCGTCGACTCGCTGGGCCGGCGCGTCGACACCGTCGGGGAGCGGGTCACCCCCGTCGGGGAGCTGCCGAGCCTCTGGGCCGACCTCGGTACCGTCGGCGAGAACATGGACGAGGCGCTCACCCGCCTCCAGTCGCTCCTGGACGGCACCCGGGGCGTCGGCCAGCGGATGGACGAGTTCGCCCGCTGCCTGGAGCGCTTCCAGGAGGGCATGGAGGCCGCGGCCGGCCGCTTCACCCGTCTGGACAAGGCCGTGGCCGAGCTCTCCCAGCGCGCCGAGCGCCTGGAGAGCGGTCTGCAGGAGCTGCCCGCGGGCGTGCGGGAGGCGGTGGACACCGCGGCCGACCTGCTGATCGGCGCCGTCGGGCAGGTGAACGAGAAGATCGACCAGGCGGTGGTCCGGATGGACGACCGCGTGGACGGCATCGAGAGCCGTCTCGACCGGGTGGACACCCATCTGACCGGCGTCAACACCCATCTGGCCGCGGTGGACGGGCGCATCGAGACCGCCGACGGCTGCCTGGCCGACATCGACAGCCGGATGAGCGGCGTCGAGACCCGCCTGGGCGGCGTGGAGGCGCGCATCGGCGGGCTGAACACCCGCATCGGCGACGTCGCCACCCGGCAGGACGGCCGGTTCGACGGCCTGGACGAGCGCCTCGACGACATCGAGGGCCGCGTCACGACCCGGATCGACGTCATCGACGCCCGGCTGTGCTCGCTGGACAGCCGGGCGGAGAAGGCCAGCGAGCGGCTCGACGCCGTGGACGACCACGTCGAGGCCGTCAACCGGCGCGTCGGCCAGCTCCCCGCCGCCCTCAACCTCGGCGAGGTGCACCAGCGCGTCGGCGAGCTCATCGCGGGCCAGAGCGACGACCAGGGCAGGCGCTTCGACACCCTGGACGAGCGTCTCGCCCGGGCCGAGGCCGCCCTCGCGCCGCTGGCCGACATGCTCCGCGCCCAGCCGGACCGCGAGCAGCTCGCCGAGGCGCTCGGCGAGGTCGTGGACCCCGTCCGCAGCGACCTCACCCGCAGGCTCGGCGCACTGGAGGAGACCATGCTCGCCCTCGCCGAGGCGCTGCTGCGCCCCACGCGCGCGAAGGACTGACGAGCGCCGGGCGGTGCCCGCGGGGACGGCCCCGCGGGTCCGCCGGCCCCGCCGCTCCCGGACCCCGGCCCTCATCCGAGACCGGGGTCCTGCCGTGCGCCGCACCCGGCAGCAGGCCCTCCGCAGGAGACCCCTCCGGACTCCTCGGCAGCAGGCCCTCCGCGGGCTCCCCGGCGGGAGACCCCTCGGCGGGAGACCCCTCGGCGGGCTCCCCGCTAGACGCCGCAGGAGTCGTCGCCGGCGCCCGCCTCACGGCAGAGGTTGCCCCGCACCGCGCCGAGCAGGCCGACCAGCGTCCCCACCTGCTCGGGGGTCAACCCCCGGGTCATCCGGGCGTGCAGCTCCGTCCCGACCCGGTCCAGCGCCGGCCGGAGGGCGTCGCCCGCCGGCGTCGTGCTCACGATGCTGATCCGCCGGTTGACGGGGGACGGGCTCCGGCTGACGAACCCGCTCCGCTCCAGGCGCTGCAGCATCTTGGTCATCGTGGACACGTCGATGCCCAGGAGCCGCGCCAGGGCGTTCTGCGACTGGGGGCCGTGCTCCCAGAGCATGTATAGCGCGCGGTCCTGCCCGGGGTAGAGGTCGATCTCCGCGAGGAGGGACGCCAGCAGCACCCGGTGACCGCGTGACGCCTGCGCCATCAGGCAGCTCAGGTCGTAGGGGTCCCCCGCACCGCACGGGTCCGCCCAGGTCTCCTCCGCCCGCGACATCGTCTCCGTCATCTCCGCCCTCCCTTCGGAGCCAGCCTACCCCTTGCATATTGGCCGACCAAGTTGTAGAACTGTCTCCGTTGGCCAACCAAGTTGGTTAGCCAAGAAAGGAGCGAGTCATGCCGTTCACCCCGTTCGAGCTCGGCCGCCTGCGCCTGCCCAACCGGCTCGTGATGGCCCCGATGACCCGGTCGCGCGCCTACGTGGACGGGATCCCCTCCACCCTGACCGCCCTCTACTACGCCCAGCGCGCCTCCGCCGGGCTGATCGTCAGCGAGGGCGTCCAGCCCAGCCCGGCCGGCAAGGGCTACATGGACACGCCCGGCCTCCACACCGACGCGCAGGTCGCCGGCTGGCGCGAGGTGACCGACGCCGTGCACTCGGCCGGCGGCCGGATCTTCGCCCAGATCATGCACGCCGGCCGGATCGGCCACCCGGACAACACCGGGCTGGCCCCCGTCGCGCCCTCCGCCGTACGGCCGGCGGCGCAGATCTTCACCCCGACCGGCCTGCAGGACGTCCCCGTCCCGGTGGAGCTGTCCACCGCCGAGGTCGAGGCGACCGTACGGGACTTCGCGGACGCCGCCCGGCGGGCCGTGGAGGCCGGCTTCGACGGCGTCGAGCTGCACGGCGCGAACGGCTACCTCATCCACCAGTTCCTGTCCCGCAACGCCAACCTGCGCGACGACCGCTACGGCGGGTCCGTCGAGGGCAGGATCCGGTTCGCCGTGGAGACCGCCCGGGCGGTGGCGGAGGCGATCGGCCCCGACCGGGTCGGCATCCGCATCTCCCCCGCCACCGGCGCCCAGGACCTCGTCGAGGACGACGCGGACGAGGTCTACCCCGCGCTGCTGTCCGCCCTCGCCGGGATCGGCCCGGCCTACGTGCACGTCGTGGCGGGCGGCTCCGCCGAGCTCGACGGGCGGATCCGGGACCTGTGGCCGGGCACGCTCATCGTCAACGACCCGTCGGCCGGCCATCCGGACGAGGCCGTCGAGCGGTGGCTGGGCCGGGGCGCCGACCTGGTCGCGCTGGGCAAGTACTTCCTGGCCAACCCCGACCTGCCGCTCCGGCTCCGCCTCGGCGCGCCGCTCAACGAACCCGACTTCGGCACGGCCTTCGGCGGCGACCACCGCGGCTACACCGACTACCCCGCCCTCTCCCTGCACCCGGTCGCGGAAGCCGTCTGAGCACGGGCCACGCCGAGGACCGGGAACCGCGCGGAGGGAGCGCACCCGGCGGCGCCCCCGGCCGGCGGCCCGCCACGGGGGCGGGGCCGATCACATGTGGACGGCGGTGACGGGCAGGGAGGAGTCGGCCGGGATGTCCAGCGGGGACGGGGCCACGCCCGCGGCGACCAGGTCGGACCCGAGCGTGGCGACCATCGCGCCGTTGTCGGTGCACAGGCCCGGCCGGGGGACGCGCAGCCGGACCCCGGCCGCCTCGCAGCGCTCGGCGGCCAGCGCCCGCAACCGGGAGTTGGCGGCCACCCCACCGCCGATCAGCAGGTCGGAGACCCCGTGCTCCCGGCAGGCCGCCAGGGCCTTGCGGGTCAGCACGTCGACCACGGCCTCCTGGAACGAGGCGGCCACATCGGGCACGTGGATCGGCTCGCCCGCCTTCTCCCGGGCCTCGACCCACCGCGCCACGGCCGTCTTCAGCCCCGAGAACGAGAAGTCCAGCGTCCCGTCGTCGTACTTGCCCCGGGGGAAGGCCACCGCGGTGCCGGAGCCCTCCGCGGCCACCCGGTCGATGTGCGGGCCTCCCGGGAAGGGCAGGCCGAGCACCCGGGCCACCTTGTCGAACGCCTCGCCCGCCGCGTCGTCCACCGTCGAGCCGAGCGGGACGACCTCCCGCGCCACGTCCGGCACCAGCAGCAGCGAGGAGTGCCCGCCCGAGACGAGCATGGCGATGCACGGCTTGGGCAGGGCGCCGTGCTCCAGCTGGTCCACGGCCACGTGGGCGGCCAGGTGGTTGACCCCGTAGAGCGGCACCCCCAGGCCCAGCGCGTAGGCCTTGGCCGCCGCCACGCCCACCAGCAGCGCCCCGGCCAGGCCGGGGCCCGCGGTCACGGCGACCGCGTCGATGTCCGACAGGCGCAGCCCCGCCTGCTCCAGGGCGCGCTCGACGGTCGGGGCCATCGCCTCCAGGTGCGCCCGCGAGGCCACCTCGGGGACCACCCCGCCGAAGCGGGCGTGCTCCTCGACGCTGGACGCGATCGTGTTGGCCAGCAGGGTGTGGCCCCGGACGATGCCGACCCCGGTCTCGTCGCAGGAGGTCTCGATCCCCAGGACCAGCGGTTCGTCACGCATTGAGATCCTTCTTCATGATGATCGCGTCGATGCCGTCGGCGTAGTAGGCCCGGCGCAGGCCGATGCGCTCGAAGCCGAACCGGTCGTAGACCGCCTGGGCGTCCGGGTTGTCGGCCCGGACCTCCAGGAAGACCGACCGGGCACCCCGCCGCCGCGCCTCCGCCAGCAGCTCGGAGAGCATGGCGCCGCCGATCCCGGCCCGGCGGCGGCCCGCCGCCACGGCGATGGTCTGCACGTCGGCCTGGTCTCCGGCCGCGGCCAGACCGGCGTAACCGACGATGCGGCCGTCGGCCACGGCCACCACGTAGTGCCGGGTCCTGGGCTGGTCGGCCAGCTCACCGCGGAGCATGCCCTCGCTCCACGCGTCGGCGGGGAAGGTCGCCCGCTCCAGCTCCATCACCTCGGGCAGGTCGCCCTCGGTCATCAGGCGCAGCACGACCGGCGCGGCGCCGTTCCCCCCGGTCGGCCGGGCGTCCGCCGGGCCGCTCACCGGGTGACCTTCTTCGGCGCGGCGGGCACCTGGGCGTCGGGACGGCGCAGGTAGATCGGACGGGGCAGGCTCAGCACGGGATGCGTGCCGCTCGCCACGACCTCCGCCACGTCGGGCTGCGCCAGTTGCTCGACGGCGAGCGCGGCCAGCGCCCCCGCGCTCGGCAGGTCCGGCGCGTCCGCCTGCCGGGAGGCGCCGACGACCTCGGCGTACATCCGCCCGCCCGCCCCGACGACCGGCAGGTCCGCGGGCAGGTCCTGGGGCTTGTCCACCGCGGGGCCGGACAGCCGGGTCCGCGCGTCGGCGTAGTGGGCCCAGAAGACCTCCTTGCGCCGGGCGTCGGTGGCGGCCAGGAACGGCCCCGCCAGGCCGCTGCCGTAGGCGAGGGCGTCGAGCGTGCAGACGCCGTAGGCGGGCACGCCGAGCGTGGTGGCCAGGGCCTGCGCGGTCACCAGGCCGACCCGCAGGCCGGTGTAGGGACCGGGGCCCGCGCCCACGGCGATCACCGTGACGTCCGCGAGCGCGACCCCCGCCTCGCCCGTGACCCGCTCGATCGCGGGCACGAGCAGCTCTCCGTGGCGGCGCGCGTCCACGGTGGTCGACTCGGCGAGGACCCTCGTGCCGTCGTGCAGCGCTGCGGTGACGGCGGGGGTGGCGGTGTCAAAGGCCAGGACCAGCACGGTCGTCAAGCCTAGTCCGTCGGACGGTGCGGACCGCACCGGGCTTTCGGTGCGGACCGCGCCGGGAACCCGGTGCGCACCCCGCGCAGCGGGCTCCGCCGCGGGCGGGGCGGCCGGCGGGACGCGACCGTCCGGGCCGGGACCACGCGGGCGGCGCGCCCGCCGGTCAGGCCGCGGAGTCGGCGGGCTTCACCAGCGTGGCGTAGACGATCACGTTGTCGTCGTACTGGTTCCTGTCCCAGTCGAACTCCCCGCCGCAGGTGACCAGGCGCAGCCCGTCCTCCACGTAGACCTTGTCCGCGGGGAAGCTGTCCTTGGACACCTGCTCGATGGCGTCCACCCGGTACTGGGCGACCTTGCCGTCGCTGCGCGCGACCTTGATGACCTGGCCCTCACGCATGGTCTTGAGCTTGTAGAAGACCGCCGGGGCGTCCTTGGTGTCGACGTGCCCCAGGATGACGGCGGGCCCCTCGTCGCCGGGGACCGCGGTGCCCTCCACCCAGCCCGCCACGTCCGGCTCGTCGTACGGCGGCAGCTCCACCTCGCCGTCCTTCACGTCCAGCCTCATCAGGGGCGCCTTGAGGCCCAGCGACGGGATGTCGATGCGCTCCGGCACCACCCGGGACCGGACGGGACCGGCGTCCCGGTCTCCGCCCTGGCCGAAGACCACCATGGCGGCACCGGTGAGCACTCCGGCCACGACCACGCGCGACCAGCGGGGGGACTCGGCCATCGGGACTACGGGCGGCGGCGCCGTACGACCGCGAAGCCGACGCCGCCCGCCAGGGCCGCCGCCAGCAGGATCCCGGCCGTGCCGATCGGCGCACCCGAGTCCGCCGGACCGCCGGCCGCGGTGCCGCCGCCGCCGGTGTGCGGGGCCTTGGTGCTGACCGGGGTGCGGGTCGTGGTCGGCCGGGCGCTGGGCGTGCTGTCGGCCACCACCCGCAGGCTCGCCGTACCGGTGTCGTTGGTCCCGTCGCAGCGGGCGTTGATGTCGTAGACGCCGGGCTTGACGCCGTCGGCGACCGTGGCCTGCCCGCGCACCCACGGGCGCGGCGTGGGCGTGGCGGTGCCGGGGGCAGAGGGGGTGGGCGTCGCCAGGATCGGGTCGAGGGTGACGGGGGTGCGGAAGACCTCCGAGGAGGCCGTGCCCCGGTGCTCGGGACCGCCCTGCGGGATCGGGCAGTTGGCCAGCACCCAGACCTTCTCCCCGGCCCTCGCCCGGGCCGGCTGGAGCTGGACCTCGATGTCGGCCCGGCCGACCGCCGTGGTGGAGGCGGCGGGCGAGGAGGTCGCCGCGGCGTTCTCCGCCTCCGGCTCCGCCGTGCAACCGGTCATCCCGATCAGGGCGATGGCCCCGACAGCAGCGACACGCATGACCTTTGGCACCGTCGCACCCCACTCCGCAGCCCGACCGACGACCCTCGGCCGACACGACTTCCCGCCTGTTCCCCATTAAACATGGGCAAGGCCGCCAGAGTCGATCATCGGTAAAGATGATCTATACCAAGTGCGGGGGAATCGTCTCCCACCGGGCACCGACCCCGCGGAGCCGTACGGTGCGCTCCTCGCCCGCGGCTCCCCGGTCGATGCGGATCTCCAGCCGGTCCTCGACGAGGCCCTCGACCAGGCCCTCGCCCCACTCCACCAGGGTGACCGACTCCTCCAGGGAGGCGTCCAGGTCCAGGTCGTCGACCTCCAGGCCGCCGCCGAGCCGGTAGGCGTCCACGTGCACCAGCGCGGGGCCGCCCACCAGCGAGGGGTGCACCCGGGCGATCACGAAGGTCGGCGAGGTGATGGGGCCGCGCACCTTGAGCCCTTCGGCGATGCCCTGGACCAGGGTCGTCTTGCCCGCGCCCAGGGGCCCGGAGAGCACCGCCAGGTCGCCCGGGCGCAGCAGCCCGGCCAGCTCCGCGCCCAGCTCCCGCATCTCCTCGGCGGTCGCCACCGTTCTCACTGCCCGCTCACCTTCGCTCACCGGCGGCCGCCGCCGCCCTCACCGCACGCTTCCGCCGCCCGCGCGTCCCGGCGCCCGCCGCCGCCCATCCTCACTCCCCGGCGGCGTCGGCCGCCACCCGCTTCAGCAGGTCGCGCAGGGCGTCGTTGACCGCGCCCGGCCGCTCCAGCTGGACCAGGTGCGAGCTGTCCGGCACCTCGGTGTACCACGCGCGCGGCAGGGCCGCGGCCATCGCCTTGCTGTGCTCGACCGGGGTCAGCCAGTCGCCGTCGCCGACCACGATGGAGGTGGGCACACCGTCCAGCACGCCCAGCGCGCTCAGCTTGTCGTGCGACATCAGCGCCGGGTAGAAGTCCGCGATCACTTCGAAGGGGGTGGAGCGGATCATCGACTCGACGAAGTCCACCACGGTGGGGCTGACGTTCTCGGAGTCGCCGAACCCCAGGTGGCGCAGGACCAGGAAGGCCACGTCGCTGCCGGCCTGGCGCCCCTTGTCCACCAGGGCGCCCCGGCGGCCGAGCATCGCCACCGTCCCCGGCGTGATCATGTGCACGGCCTTGGAGAGCAGGGCGGGCAGGCCCAGGGAGACCTCGGCCAGCTTCCCGGCGGAGGTGGAGATGAGGGCGACGCCCTTGACCCGGTCACCGAAGAGCTCGGGGTGCCGGTCCGCGAGCGCCATGATCGTCATGCCGCCCATGGAGTGCCCGACGAGCACGCACGGCCCGGGGACCAGCTCCTGGAGCACCTCGTACAGGTCCTCGCCGAGCCGGTCGATCGTGGAGTCGTCGACCTTGATGCGCTGGGAGCGGCCGTGCGAGCGCTGGTCCCACAGCACCAGGCGGTAGGAGTCGCGCAGGTCGCGCCGCTGGTAGTGCCAGGAGTCCAGGTTGAGCGTGTAACCGTGGCAGAGCACCACGGTCAGCGCGGCGTCCTCCGGGCCGTCCACCTCGACGTGCAGGGAGACTCCGTCCGAGGTCCTGACCGTGTGCGGGCGTCCGCGCAGCTCGCCCAGCGGCTCGCTCGCCTCCAGATCCGGGCGGAGCCTGATCCGGCCCACGGCGTACCGCTTGGCGAAGGTCGCGGCCGCGACTCCGGCGGACGCCGCGCCGAAGACCGCGCTCGCGATCCCCACCTTGCGCCGTGTCGTAGTAGCCATCGCGTACCCCCTTTACCGGTAAACGCGTGGTACGCGCGAACCGATCCCGGTCACGATCTCATACGTGATCGTGCCGAGGGAATCCGCCCATTCCTGCGCGGTCGGCTCATTGTGTGAGCCGTCACCGAACAGGATCACCTCGTCTCCCTCCGTCAGCGGGTCGTCCCCCACGTCGATCACGAACTGGTCCATGCAGACGCGGCCGGCGATGCGCCGGCGGTGGCCTCCCGCCAGCACCTCCGCCTGGTTGGTGGCGTGCCGGGGGATGCCGTCCGCATACCCGAGAGGGACAAGAGCAAGCGTTGTTTCACAATCTGTGACATAAAGGTGTCCATAGGACACTCCGGAACCCGCCGGAACCCGCTTGGTCAGCGCGACCCGCGCCACCAGCGTCATCGCCGGGCGCAGCCCGAAACCCCCCAGCTGCGGGACCGGGCTCAGCCCGTAGAGCGCGATGCCCGGCCGCACCATGTCGTAACGGGCCCGCGGGACCGCCAGGGTCGCGGCGGAGTTGGCGATGTGCCGGAGCACGCCGGGACCCCCGGCGCCCATCTTCTCCGCGACGGCCACCGCCTCGTCGAAGGCGTCGAGCTGCGCCTCGACGGACGGGTGGCCGGGGATGTCCGCGCAGGCGAGGTGCGACCAGAGCCCGGCGACCTCGACCGTCCCCTCCGCCTGCCGGGCCAGCGCCCGGTCCAGCAGGGCCGGCCAGTCCGCGGCGGTCGCGCCGCCGCGCCCGTTGCCGGTGTCGATCTTCAGGTGCACCCGGGCCGGGCGCCCGGCCCGGCCCGCCGCCCCGGCGATCTCGTCCACCAGCCACGGCGCCCCGGCCGCCAGCTCCACGTCGCGGGCGACGGCCTCCTCCAGCGGCTCGCCCGGCGGGATGAGCCACGACAGGACCGGCGCGGTGACCCCCGCGGCCCGCAGGGTCAGGGCCTCGCGCACGTAGGCGGTGCCGAGCCGGTCGGCCCCGCCCTCCAGGGCGGCGCGCGCGGCCGGGACGATCCCGTGCCCGTACCCGTCGGCCTTCACCGTGGCCATGACCAGGGCACCGGACGCGCGCTCCCGCAGCAGCGCGGCGTTCTCCCTGATCGCGGACAGGTCGACTCGTGCCTCGGCGGGGGTCATCGGGGAGCTCATCCTCCCAGTCTGGCAGCTCCGCCGTCGTGCCGGAGCCGGTCCGCCGCCCCGACCACCGCCCCGACCACCGCCCTGGCGGCCGCGGGCAGCGCCTCGGCGACGTCCCCGGCGGACACCGGGCCCTCCCGGCCGGCCAGCCCGTGCACGTACGCCGCGCAGGAGGCCGCGTCGTAGCAGCTCAGCCCGGCGGCCAGCAGCGCGCCCGCCAGCCCGGCCAGCACGTCCCCGGTCCCCCCGGTCGCCAGCCAGGGGCTGCCCGTGGGGTTGACCCGCACCGGCCGCCCCTCCTCCGCGACCAGCGTCGTCGAGCCCTTCAGCAGCACGGTCGCGCCCAGCTCCCGCGCCGCCCGCCGTACGTGCTCCAGCCGCCGCGCCTCGATCCGCGCCCGGCTCACGCCCAGCAGCCGGGCCAGCTCGCCCGCGTGCGGGGTCAGCAGCGTCGGCGCGGCGCGCCGCAGCAGCGACCGGTCCTCGGCGGCCAGCGTCAGGCCGTCGGCGTCCACGAGCACCGGCAGATCGCTCGACAGCACCGAGCGGGCCAGCGCGAACGCGTCCGCGTCGGTGCCGAGGCCCGGGCCGAGCACCCACGCCTGCACCCGACCGACCCCGCCGACCCCCTCGCCCGGCGCCAGCTCGGTGACCACGGCCTCCGGCCAGCGGGCCCGCACCCCCGCCACCGGCTCGGCGACCCCCGCGTAACGCACCATGCCCGCCCCGCCCCGGACCGCTCCGCCCACGCACAGCACCGCCGCACCGGTGTAGCGGCGGCTGCCCGCCACGACGCCGACGACCCCCCGGCGGTACTTGTCGGAGCGGGCGTCCGGCCGCGGCAGCAGCAGCGCCGCGTCCTCATCGGTCAGGGCGGCCACGTCGGGGTCCGGCAGGTACGGCCCCAGCCCGATGTCGACGAACTCCACCCGGCCCGCGC
Source organism: Planomonospora alba (assembly GCF_039534085.1). Lineage (NCBI taxonomy): Bacteria > Bacillati > Actinomycetota > Actinomycetes > Streptosporangiales > Streptosporangiaceae > Planomonospora > Planomonospora alba. Next base: position 373 of record NZ_BAAAUT010000042.1, on the reverse strand, counting down.
GCTCCGCGCCCGGGTCGACCAGCAGCCCCGTCTTGAGCGCCCCGAAGGTGACCGTGACGTCCGCCCGCACCGCCGCGCCCTCGACCCGCCCGTCGCTCGCGTCCACCCCGCTCGGCACGTCCACCGCGACCACGTCGCAGGGCGCGTCCGCGGCGATCCGCGCCAGCGCCGCGTACGGCTCGCGCAGGGCGCCGGAGCCACCGATGCCGACCAGCCCGTCCACGACCAGGTCGGCGGCGGCGACCAGCCGGGCGACCTCGGCGGGCACCCCGGCCCGGCCCGCGGGACCGCCCGCCGTACCGCCGCCGGCCGCGCCGTTCCGCGCGGCGCCGTCCGGCGCGGCGCCGCCCCGCGGTTCCAGCACCCGGCCGCC
>NZ_BAAAUT010000041.1:0-72198 GCF_039534085.1 Planomonospora alba | reverse complement strand
GCCCGCGGCGGCGGGTCCGCAGCGCGACCGCGCCCGCGCCCGCGCCCGCCCCCGCGGCGGCGCCTGCGGCCGCCCCGGCCCAAGGCGGGAGCCCCAGCAGGGCGAGAGCCACCGCCCAGGAGACGAGGGCCGGCAGGACCAGCCGGAGGGAGTGCGCGGGGCCCGCCGTGCCCGCGGACGACCGCTCATGAGGACCCGGCCGCGGTGCCCGGCGGGAGCCGGGGCGGCGCTCCGCCGTCATACGCGGACCCTGTCCTTCATCTCGGCGTATTTCTTCTCGCCGATGCCGCTCACCTCGCGGAGCTGCCCGACGCTCCGGAACCCGCCGTGCCCGTCGCGGTATTCGGTGATGCGGCGGGCGAGCACCTCCCCGACACCCGGCAGCTGCTCCAGCTGCTCCGGAGTGGCGGTGTTGAGGTCGATGAGCGTGGCGGCCGGATCGGCCGGGGCCGGGGGTGCGGCGGCACCGGCGGGTCCGGCACCGGCGGGCCCGCCGGGCGGAGCGCCGATGACGATCTGCTCCCCGTCGACGAGCCTGCGGGCGAGGTTCAGCGGACCGGAGGAGGCCCCCTTGCGCACCCCGCCGGCGGCCTGGACCGCGTCGGTGACCCGGGAGCCGCCGGGCAGCGTGAAGACGCCCGGCCGGCGGACCTTCCCGGTGACGTGGACGGTGACGCCGGCGGCTCCGGCCGCTCCGGTGGCCTCAGTGACCCCGGTGGCGGCCGAGGGCCGCGGACCGGGTGCGGCCGCCTCGGTGAGGGAGGGACCGGAGACCGGTGCGGGCGGTGCGAGGGGCTCGGCCTCCGGCTGGGATCTCCAGGCGTAGACCCCTCCGGCGATGACCGCCGCCAGGGCGGCCAGGAGCAGCACGCGCACCCCGGGGCGGCCGGGGTCGAACTCCGGGCCGCGGGCGGCGACGGCCGTGCGGAGGGCGTCGAAGGAGGGTGGGACCGGCACGGCGCCCCTCCGGCCCTCGGCGGGACCTGTGGGGGCCTCCCCGGTGGGGGGTGCCGGGTCCGCGGGGGCCCCGGAGATCCCGTTGATCCTGGAGGCTCCGGTCCCGGGGGCACCGGGAGTCTCCGAGACCCCGGTCCCGGGCGACCCGGGGGACCCGAAGGCGCCGGGGACGCCGGACGTCCCCAGCGTCCGCAGCCGCGACTCCGCCCGGAACCGCTCGGTGAGCTCGTCTGCACGCACGCCCGGAACGCTAGGGCGCCGGCCCCGTCCGCCCGCCGCCCGGACCGCGTTCTGTGGACGGCCCGCTCGCGGGGACGGCTCCCTGTGGACGAGCCTCCCGCGCTGCGGGCCGTACGCGCGAGACCGGGACGCCCGCCGCGGCCCGCCCACACGCGGAGCCGGAGATCCCGCGGGTCAGGAGGCGGCGGGTGAGACCGTCACCCCGAGCATGCCCGGTCCCGAGTGGGCGCCGATCACCGCGCCCACCTCGACCACCGCCACCCGGGCGGCACCGGGGAGGCGCCGGGAGAGCCGCTCCGCGAGCGCCTCGGCGCGGGACGGAGAGGAGATGTGCTGGACGGCCGCCTCGACCGGGCCGTCCCCCGCGGCCCGGACCGCGAGGTCCTCCAGGCGGGCGATGGCCCGGGTCGAGGTGCGGACCTTCTCCAGGGGCGCGATCACACCGCCGTCGATGTGCAGCAGCGGCTTGATCATCAGGGCGGATCCCAGCCAGCTCGCCGCCGCGCCGATCCGTCCTCCCCTACGGAGGTAGTCCAGGGTGTCGAGGTAGAAGAACGTGCGGGTCGCCGCCATGCGGCGACGCGCGGCGCCGGCCACCGCCGCGCGGTCCGCCCCCCGCGCGGCCGCCTCGGCCGCGGCGAGGACCGGGAAGCCGAGCCCCAGGGCGACGGATCCGCTGTCGACGACCTCCACCGGGACCGGGGCCTCGCCCGCGGCCGCCCTGGCCGCCTCGACGGTGCCCGACATCTCGCCGGAGATGTGGATGGAGACCACGGCCCGCGCCCCCGCGGCCGCCGCCGCGGCGTAGGCGTCCGCGAAGCGCCGGGGCGCGGGCCTGGAGGTGGTGATCGGCGACCGCTCCCGGAACGCCCGGTGCAGCTCGGCCCGGTCCGCCCGCGCCGCGTCGTCGAAGGCCCGCCCGCCGATGACGACCTGGAGCGGCACCACGGTGATCCCCAGCCGGGCGGTCTCCTCCTGCGGGAGGTACGCGGTGGAGTCGGTGACGACGGCGACCGGTGACGGCATGCCCAGCAGGTTATCCCCCAGGAGATCGCATGATCGGGAGCGGCACCGGCGTCCCGGGCCGGAGTGCTACTGGACGGGGGTGCCGCCCCGCCAGACGCGGCGGGGCTTGAGTCCGAAGGCCCAGGCGAAGGCGCCCTCGTGGTCGGCGTCCCACTGGACGATGTCGGCCAGGCGGCCCGGGGCGAGGACGCCGCGGTCGGGGGCCCCGAGAACGGTGGCCCCGCCCAGGGTGGCCGCGCGCAGGGCGTCGCCGACGCTCATCCCGAAGGCCGCCACCGCGAGGCTGACCACCAGCGACATCGAGGTGATGCCGCAGTGGCCGGGGTTGTGGTCGCTGCCGAGTGCCACCGTGACCCCCTGGGCCAGCATGCGCCGGACGGGCGGCAGGCTGCCGTTCTGCAGCGCGGTGCCGGGGCAGAGCACGGCGGGCACGCCGTAGCGGGACAGGATCGCGATGTCCTCGTCGGAGGTGTGGTGGAGCAGGTCGGCGGAGGCGCATCCGAGCTCGGCGGCGAGCTGGACCGCGCCGCGGCGGCTGTAGGCGCCGGCGTGGATGCGCGGGAGCAGCCCGACGTTGCGGCCGGAGGCGAGCACCCAGCGGGCCTCCTCGGTGGTGAAGTGGCCCTCGTCGCAGTAGACGTCCACGCTGTCGGCCCCGGCCGCCGCGGCGTCGGCGCACCAGGCGCCCACGGCCTCGACGTAGTCGCGCTGCCGCCCGAAGTACTCCGGAGGGACGACGTGCGCGGCGAGGAAGGTGACGTGCACGCGCGGCATCATCGGCTCTTTCTCGAGCTCGCGCAGGAGCCGCACGTCGGCCAGCTCGCCGTCCCGGGTGAGGTGGTAGCCGGTCTTGGCCTCGACCGTGGTGGTGCCGCCGAGCAGCCAGTCGCGCAGGCGCTCGCGGACGCCGTTGCACAGGGTCCACGGGTCGGTCCCGCGGGTCACCGTGACGGTGGAGCCGATGCCGCCGCCGGCCGCGGTGATCGCCGACGGGGTGGAGCCGCCGGAGCGCATGGCCAGCTCGGCGTACCGGTTGCCGGCGTAGACCGGGTGGGTGTGGGCGTCGATCAGGCCGGGCGTGACGAGCGCGCCGCCCAGGTTCTCGACGTGGTCGACGTCGACGATGTCGTCCACCACGCCGGGCACGCTCTGCGGCAGGTCGGCGGCGCGGCCGACCCAGGCGATGCGGTCGTTGTGCACGAGGATCGCGGCGTTGCTGCAGACGTCGTTGCCGGTCCAGAGCCGGCCGATGTTGGTCAGGAGGCGGACCGTCATCGCATCACCGCCTTGTGCGCAGGGAAATGCACCGGAGCGAGGGGCGCCGTGCGGAACGGCGCGGGAACCCGCCCCGCACCGGGCCTGGCGCCCGCCGGGTCCGCTCCGGGTCCGGATGACATTCGGGGGTCTCCTGCTCTCATCCGCTCATATGTGCGGTGACAGTGCCGCCGGAGTCATGATCCGGCGGGTTCGGTTCAGTTACGTCATTTCACAGTTCGGCCTGCTGTACAGGCTAATTGGGAAGAACGCCGATTCGCCGAAACCGCCACCGGCCCGCCGGACCGGCGACCGCGGTCGGCGGCGACAGTGTTTCCGCAGCTCAGATCACATCTTCCCCACCCGTAACACCAGGCGGCGAACAGACCCGCACCCCAACATCTCGTCAGGTTTGCCCCATGGTAGCAACCCCGACCTTGACCGGCCACTGTCGTTATTATGGGTTTTTGTCCGCTTTTTGCCGCGCCCAGTTCCTCCCACACGACCGCCGGATTGCAACCGCTCTTGTTGAGCGGCGAGGCCGGATGTTTATACGCTTGGAAAAGCGCGGCCGCCGTGCCGGATGCCTGCGACGGGCGCGGCATCCGGCACGGCGGCCGGGTGGAAGGTGCGGCCGGAGGCCGGATCAGACGGTCTCGACCGGCTTGGCGGTCCTCTCCAGCTCCGCGAAGAGGGACCGCCGGACCCTGGCGTGCAGGATCGTGCCCTCCTCGGTGTGCTCGACGTCGATGACCTCGCCCTCCTGGTGGGCCCGCGAGACCAGGTCGCCCCGCTGGTACGGCACGAGCATGCGGACCTCCTGGTCGAAGCGCGGCAGTTCGCGCTCGATCACGGCCATCAGCTCGTCGACGCCGGCGCCGGTGCGCGCCGAGACGACGACGGTCCGCTTCTCCTGCGCGGCCAGCTGGGCCAGCACCACGGGGTCGGCGGCGTCGGACTTGTTGACGACGACGATCTCCGGGATGTCGCGGGCGCCCTCGATCTCGGAGAGGACCTCCCGCACGGCGGCGATCTGCGCCGCCGGGTCGGGGTGCGAGCCGTCGACCACGTGCAGGATCAGGTCGGCGTCGGCGACCTCCTCCAGCGTGGAGCGGAACGCCTCCACCAGCTGGTGCGGCAGGTGCCGGACGAACCCGACGGTGTCGGCCAGCGTGAACAGCCGCCCGTCCGGCGTGTGCGCCTTGCGGACGGTCGGGTCCAGGGTGGCGAAGAGGGCGTCCTCCACCAGGACGCCCGCCCCGGTCAGCCGGTTCAGCAGCGAGGACTTGCCCGCGTTGGTGTAGCCGGCGATGGCCACGGCCGGGATCTCGCGCTGCTGGCGCCGGGCGCGCATGGTCTCGCGCGCGGTGGTCATGCCGCCGATCTGACGGCGGAGCTTGGCCATCCGCTCGCGGATGCGGCGGCGGTCCAGCTCGATCTTGGTCTCACCGGGACCGCGGCCGCCGATGCCGACGCCGCCCGCGGCCCGTCCGCCGACCTGGCGGGACAGGTTGCCACCCCAGCCCCGCAGCCGCGGCAGCAGGTAGTTGAGCTGGGCGAGCTCGACCTGGGCCTTGCCCTCCCTGCTCTTGGCGTGCTGGGCGAAGATGTCGAGGATCAGCATGGTCCGGTCGATGACCTTGACCTTGACGACCTCCTCCAGCTGGCGCAGCTGGCCGGGGCTCAGCTCACCGTCGCAGATCACGGTGTCGGCGCCGGTGGCCGCGACGATGTCGGCCAGCTCCTGGGCCTTGCCCGAACCGATGTAGGTCGCCGTGTCGGGCTTCTGACGGCGCTGGATCAGACCTTCCAGCACCTGCGAGCCCGCCGTCTCGGCCAGGAGCTTGAGCTCCAGGAGGGAGTTCTCGGCGTCGGTCGCCGTCCCCGAGGTCCAGACGCCCACCAGGACGACCCTCTCGAGTCGCAGCTGACGGTATTCGACCTCGGTGACGTCCTCGAGCTCGGTGGAGAGCCCCGCCACCCGGCGCAGGGCCTGGCGCTCGGCCAGCTCCATCTCGCCGATCTCGGGCAGGTCGTCGAACTGGTCAAAGTCCAGCGACTCACGAGTGTCTATGTCGTTGCTCCATTCGGATGTCCGGGTTCGTGCGTGCCACGTGTCGTGCACATCTATGACAACGCCTGAACGCCTCAGATGTTTCCCCGCGATGGTGCCATGCGAACGCCGCCGGGCTCACCCGGTTATCCGTCCGCCGTCAGCGAAGCGGGCGGCCGCGCCGGCCCCGGCGCGTCAGCCGGGCAGGACCTTCGCGTCCCCGGCGCCGGTCGAGACCCTGACGGTCCGGGGCGCCGACGGGTCGTCCTGGACCTTCACCGTCTCGTCCCCGGCGCCCGACTCGGCGGTCACCCGGTAGGCGCCCTGCGGGAGCCGTACCGTGGCGTCGCCCGCGCCGGTCTCCACCTCGACCCGCTCGGGCGCGGCGGCGAACCCGGCCTCCACGTCGCCGGCCCCCGAGTCGGCGACGAACTCCTTGCCGGCCAGGCCGCTGGCGTCGATGTCGCCGGCGCCGGTGCCCGCCTCGACCCCTCCGGTGAGCGAGCGCAGCGTGACGTCGCCCGCGCCGCTCTGGACCTTGACCCGCACCCCCTTCGGGACCTCGACCTTGTAGTCCACGCTGCAGTGCACCAGGCCGAACCCGGTCGGGCACCGGTACTCCAGCGTGAGGGTGCCGCCCTCGACGCGGTGCTCGGTCTCGGGCTTGTCGTCGCTCCAGCGCAGGGTCTCGGTGACCTTGATCCCGCTCCGCCCGGACTCGCTCACCACGACGTCCCCCGCCTCCACGTCCATCGAGAGCACCAGCACCTTGTCGGGCACCTCGTAGGAGACGACGGTCTGCTGGGCTCCGGCGAGGGCATCGATGCCGCATCCGGACAGCACCAGCGCCGAGCCCGCGACCGCCCCCGCGGCGAGCACCTTCTTCTTCATGAGCCTGATCTCCGCCTTCCGGAGGCCTGCGCCCCCTCGACCACCGGTCCGCGCCCCGTCTGCGGCAGGGGCGCCGTGATCCGACTCTGGCCGATCCGGCCGCGTGATCCCATCCGGGAGACCCCGGAGGCGGCCCTGAGGACACCCCTGCCTTTGACCGGCAAGTGACCGTCCAGTAGCGTCGATTCCACAATTCAGAAGACGTTTTCCACCAGATGGAAAGGGAGCCCATGGACGGCGTTGAGATCACCGGCCCCGTGCTGGACCGGTTCGACCAGATCCTCACGCCGGAGGCGCTGGCCTTCGTCGCCACCCTCCAGCGCGAGTTCGGCGCCCGGCGCCTGGAGCTGCTGGCCGCCCGCCAGGCCCGGCAGGAGGAGCTGTCGGCCGGCGGCACCCTCGACTTCCTTCCCGAGACCAGGCACGTGCGCGAGTCCGAGTGGAAGGTCGCCCCGCCCGCGCCCGGCCTGGTGGACCGCCGGGTGGAGATCACCGGCCCGGTCGACCGGAAGATGACCATCAACGCGCTGAACTCCGGCGCCAAGGTCTGGCTGGCCGACTTCGAGGACGCCAACGCCCCCACCTGGGAGAACACCGTCAACGGCCAGCTCAACCTGCGGGACGCGCTGGACCGGACCATCGACTTCTCCACCGGCGGCAAGAGCTACACGCTCAAGCCCGACGAGGAGCTGGCCACCATCGTGGTCCGCCCGCGCGGCTGGCATCTGGAGGAGAAGCACCTCACCTGCGACGGCGCCCCGATGTCGGGCTCGCTCGTCGACTTCGGCCTCTACTTCTTCCACTGCGCCGAGCGGCAGCTCGCCAAGGGCAAGGGCCCCTACTTCTACCTGCCGAAGATGGAGTCGCACCTGGAGGCCCGCCTCTGGAACGACGTCTTCGTCCGCGCCCAGGAGCTGCTCGGCGTGCCGCGGGGCACGATCCGCGCGACCGTGCTGATCGAGACCTACCCGGCCGCCTTCGAGATGGAGGAGATCCTCTACGAGCTGCGCGAGCACTCGGCCGGGCTCAACGCGGGCCGCTGGGACTACCTGTTCAGCGTCATCAAGAAGTTCCGCACCCGCGGCCGGGAGTTCCTGCTGCCGGAGCGGAACGCGGTGACCATGACCGCGCCCTTCATGCGCGCCTACACCGAGCTGCTGGTCCGCACCTGCCACAAGCGCGGCGCCCACGCCATCGGCGGCATGGCGGCCTTCATCCCCTCCCGCCGCGACCCCGAGGTCAACGAGGTCGCCCTGGAGAAGGTCCGCGCCGACAAGACCCGCGAGTCCGGCGACGGTTTCGACGGCTCCTGGGTCGCCCACCCCGACCTGGTCCCGATCTGCCGCGAGGTCTTCGACGGCGTGCTCGGCGACAGGCCCAACCAGCTCGACCGGCTCCGCGAGGACGTCTCCGTCACCGCCGCCGACCTGCTCGCGGTCTCCAAGACCCCGGGCGACATCACCGAGGCCGGCCTGCGCAACAACGTGGACGTGGCGCTGCGCTACCTGGCCGCCTGGATGGGCGGGTCGGGCGCGGTGGCCATCCACAACCTGATGGAGGACGCCGCCACCGCCGAGATCTCCCGCTCCCAGATCTGGCAGTGGATCCACAACGACATCACGCTCGCCGACACCGGCGCCACCGTCACCAAGGAGCTCGTCGAGCGGATCATCGACGAGGAGCTGGCCAAGATCAAGGCCGAGCCGGGCTACGACGAGGACCTCTACGCCCAGGCCACCGCGCTGTTCAAGGAGGTGGCCCTGGACGACGACTTCGCCGAGTTCCTGACCCTGCCCGCGTATGCGCGCATGCCCTGACACGGGCACCGCGCAGACGGGGGACCGCCTCCCCGCCCGGGGAGCCCTCCGCCCGCGCGCGCGGGCACCGCGCAGACGGGGGACCGCCCCTTCCCGGGGACGGTCCCCCGCTCCGGCCCGTTCCCGTCCTCGCGCCCCGGCGCCGCCGCTCCCGTGCTGCGCGAGGATGGAAGGGGGGGCGTCTCCGGCGAACCGGGCGGTCCCGGCGGTCCGGCCCCTCCGCACCCCCACGGCCGCGTCAGGAGGAACCGCGTTGACGGACACGACACACGTGACGGCCGCGCTCGACGAGCCGGTCCGGCGGCTGGCGGCGGCCCTGCCGCCGGAGGCGGTCATCACCGACCCCGTGCGGCTGCGCACCTACGAGTGCGACGGCCTGACCCACCACCGGGCCGTGCCCGGCGTCGTCGTCCTGCCGGAGAGCGCCGAGCAGGTCGCCGCCGTGGTGCGGATCTGCAACACCTACGGCGTGCCGTTCGTGGCCCGCGGCGCGGGGACCGGCCTGTCCGGCGGCGCGCTCCCGCGGACCGACGGCGTGCTGATCGTCACCTCGCGGATGCGGCGCGTCCTGGAGGTCGACCTGCCGAACCGGCGGGCCGTGGTGGAGCCGGGGGTGACCAACCTGGCGATCACCGAGGCGGTCCGCCCGCACGGCTACTACTACGCGCCCGACCCCTCCAGCCGGCAGGTCTGCACGATCGGCGGGAACGTGGCGGAGAACTCCGGCGGCGCCCACTGCCTGAAGTACGGCTTCACGGTCAACCACGTGCTGGCCCTGGAGGTCGTCACCCCCGACGGCGACGTCGTCGCCCTGGACGCCGGCGACCCGGGCTACGACCTGCTGGGCGCGTTCGTCGGCTCGGAGGGCACGCTCGGCATCACCACCAAGGTCACCGTGCGGCTGCTGCGCGCGCCGGAGGCCGTGACCACGCTCCTGGCGGCGTTCGGGAGCATCGAGCAGGGCGGGCGGGCCGTCTCTGCGATCATCGGCGGCGGCATCGTCCCCGCGGCGATCGAGATGATGGACGCCCTGGCGATCGAGGCGGCCGAGGCCGCGGTGGCCTGCGCCTACCCGCCGGGCGCCGGGGCGGTCCTCATCGTGGAGCTGGACGGCCCGGCCGCCGAGGTCGCGCACCAGTTCGCCGAGGTGGAGCGCCTCTGCCGGGCCGCCGGCGCGTTCGAGCTGCGCACCGCCGACGACCCCGCGGAGCGGGCGGCGATCTGGAAGGGCCGCAGGTCGGCGTTCGCCGCGGTCGGCCGGATCAGCCCCGCCTACATCGTGCAGGACGGCGTGGTCCCCCGTACGGCGCTGCCCGGCGTCCTGGCCGGCATCGACCGCCTCTCGGCCGAGCACGGCATCCGGGTGGCCAACGTCTTCCACGCCGGCGACGGCAACCTGCACCCGCTGGTGCTCTTCGACGACGCCGAGCCGGGCGCGCAGGAGCGGGCCGCGGCGGTCTCCGGCCGCATCCTCGACCTGTGCGTCGAGCACGGCGGCTCCATCACCGGCGAGCACGGCGTCGGCGTGGACAAGGCCCGCTACATGCCGAAGATGTTCACCGACGACGATCTGGACACCATGCAACTCCTCCGCTGCGCCTTCGACCCCCGCGGCCTGGCCAACCCCGGCAAGGTCTTCCCCACCCCGCGCCTGTGCGGCGAGGTCCCGGGCGTGCGCAGGGGCGCGCACCCGCTGGTCGAGTCCGGCCGGGCGGAGCTGTTCTGATGGGCGCGCCGTACGGGACCGGCCCCGGGGTGCCGGAGGCGGGAGCGCGGGACGGGCGCGGTGCCGGCGCGCGAGACGACGGGCACGCGAGCGCGGCGCGCGAGGCGCTGCTCGCCACCGGCGTGGCGGTCCGGGACGCCACGCCCGGCGACGCCGTGGCCGGGGTCGTGCCCCGCTGGGTGGCCCTGCCCGCGAGCACCGAGGAGGTCGCGGCGCTGCTACGCGTCTCGGCCGCCCGCGACCTGGCCGTGGTCCCCTCCGGCGGCCGCACCAAGCTGCACTGGGGGCGCCCGCCCGAGCGCTGCGACCTGCTGGTCGACACCCGCCGCCTGAACGGCGTCCCGGAGCACGCCGCGGGCGACCTCGTGGTGCGGGCGCAGGCGGGTGTGACCATGGACGCCCTGGCCGGGCTCCTCGCCGCCCGCGGCCAGGAACTCGCCCTCGACCCCCTCCTGGCCGGCGCCACCGTCGGGGGCACGCTCGCCACCGCCGCCGCCGGGCCGCGCAGGCTCCGCCACGGCACCGCCCGCGACCTGCTGATCGGCGTCACCGTCGTGCTCGCGGACGGCACGGTCGCCCGCTCCGGCGGGAAGGTCGTCAAGAACGTCGCGGGCTACGACCTCGGCAAGCTGCTGACCGGCTCGTACGGCACGCTCGGCGTCATCACCGAGGCCGTCTTCCGGCTCCACCCGGTCCCGGCGGCCCGCCGTTGGCTCACCGCGGACCTGCCCGCCCCGGTGCCGTGCGCGCACGGCGCGCCGGACGGCGACGCGGCCGCGCGCCCCCGGACCCCGGGGGCCGCGGCCGCCGCCCCGGCGGCCTCGCAGGCCGAGCCGAGCGCGGTCGAGCTGGACTGGCGGGCCCCCGGCGGGACGTTCACGGTGGGCGCGCTGGTCGAGGGCGGCGCCGCCGAGGCCGTCGAGGCGCGGGCGCGGGCCGTACAGGACCTGCTGGGCGGGCCCGGGGCGTGCGCGTCCGCCGATCGGGCCCCCGGGTGGTGGGGCGCCCCGCCGGGTGAGGAGGTCCTGCTGGAACTGCGGGTCCCGCCCGCGGCGGTGGACCACGCCCTGCGGTCGGTCGCGGCGCACGGGCTGCCGGCCCGGGTACGGGGGGCGGCGGCCTCTGCGGTCCTGCACCTCGCCCTGCCCCCGGAGACCGGCGAGGCGGAGTTCGCGGCGTTCGTGACGGGCGTGCGCGGCGACGTCGGAGCGTCCGGCGGCCGGCTGACCGTGCTCGCCGCGCCGCCGGAGCTCACCCGGGCGGTGGACCCCTGGGGGCCGGTGGGCGCGCTGCCGCTGATGCGGCGGGTCAAGGAGCGGTTCGACCCCGGCCGGAGGCTCTCCCCCGGCCGGCTGGCGGAAGGCGTCTGAGGTGGATCCCGAACTGATCGGCGACTGCGTGCACTGCGGGTTCTGCCTGCCCGCCTGCCCGACCTACGTGCTGTGGGGCGAGGAGATGGACTCCCCCCGCGGCCGGATCCACCTGATGGGGCAGCACGTCGAGGGCACCCCCCTCACCCCCGAGATGGCCGGGCACTTCGACGCCTGCCTGGGCTGCATGGCGTGCGTGACGGCCTGCCCGTCCGGGGTGCGCTACGACCGGCTGATCGAGCGGACCCGGGCCGTGGTGGAGCGCGAGCACACCCGCGCGCCCACCGACCGGGCGGTGCGGGAGCTGGTCCTGCGGCTCTTCCCCTACCCCCGGCGGTTGCGGGCCCTGCGGCTGAGCGCCGGCCTGCGGCGGCGGGCCGCCCCCGCGCTGGAGCGGGTCAGCCCGCCCCTGGCCGCGATGGCCGGCCTCGCCCCCGACCCGGTGCGCCGGGTCCGGCTGCCGCGCCGGGTCCGGGCGGTCGGCAGGCGCCGCGCCACGGTGGGGATGCTCACCGGGTGCGTGCAGGGGGAGTTCTTCCCGCAGGTCAACGCGGCCACCGCCCGGGTGCTCGCGCTGGAGGGCTGCGAGGTGGTCATCCCACCCGCCCAGGGCTGCTGCGGCGCCCTGCCGCTCCACTCCGGCCGCCCCGAGCAGGCCGTCCGGCTCGCCCGGCGGACGGTCGCCGCCTTCGAGCGGGCGGGCGTGGACACGGTCGTGGTCAACGCCGCCGGCTGCGGCTCGGCCATGAAGGAGTACGCGGAGATCCTCGACGGCGAGTGGGCCGAGCGGGCCGCGGCGATCAGGGCCGTGGACCTGGCCGAGTATCTCGTCGAGCTCGGCCCGGCGGCCAGGCGGCACCCGCTCCCGCTCACCGCGGCCTACCACGACGCCTGCCACCTGGCCCACGCCCAGGGCGTCCGGTCCCAGCCCCGCGAGCTGCTGTCGGCGATCCCCGGCCTGGAGCTGAGGGAGGTCGCGGAGTCGTCGATCTGCTGCGGCTCCGCCGGGACCTACAACATCTTCCAGCCGGAGGCCGCCCGCGCGCTCGGCGACCGCAAGGCGGAGCGGGTGCTCGCCACCGGGGCCGACCTGCTGGTCTCGGCCAATCCCGGCTGCACCATGCAGATCACCGCGGCGGTCCGCCGCTCCGGCGCGGCCCCGATCCCGGTCGCCCACACCGCGCAGGTGCTGGACGCCTCCCTGCGGGGCCTGCGGGAGGTCGGATGAGCCGGCGGGCCGATCGGCACGGCGACGCCGCGGACGCGACCGGAGGGGGGAGGCAGGACGTGCGCGACGGCCGCGCGAACGGGACGGGCATGGGGACGGTGCAGTCCGTCGACCGGGCGCTGGACCTGCTGGAGGCGCTCGCCGGGCGGGGCGGCGAGGCCGGGATCTCCGAGCTGTCCGCCGCCACCGGCCTGCCGTACGGGACGATCCACCGGCTGCTGCGCACGCTGCTGGCCCGGGGGTACGTGCGACAGGAGTCCGACCGGCGCTACGCGCTGGGCGGCGCGCTGGTACGGCTCGGCGGCGTGGCCGAGCGCATGGTGGGCGCGTGGGCCCAGCCGTACCTGGAGAAGATGGTCGCGCTCTCCGGCGAGACGGCGAACCTGGCGGTGCTGGAGGGCGACTTCATCGTCTACGTCGCGCAGGTGCCCTCGCCCCGGCGGCTGCGGATGTTCGCCGAGGTGGGCAGGAGGGTGCTGCCGCACAGCACGGCGGTGGGCAAGGTCCTGCTGGCCGACCGGCCGGACGCCGAGGTGGCCGCGCTCGTCGAGCGGACCGGCATGCCCCGGCGGACCGCCAACACGATCACCGACCTGCCGGGCATGCTGGCCGAGCTGGCGCGGGTGCGGGAGCGGGGGTACGCCCTGGACCTGGGCGAGGAGGAGATCGGCGTGCACTGCCTGGCCGTGGGGGTGCGCGACGGCTCCCGCACGGTCGCCGCGATGTCGGTGTCCGGCCCGGCCGAGCGCATCGGCGCCCTGGACCGCCGGGAGCTCGCCGAGGGCATGCGGCGGATCGCCGGCGAGTTCGGCGCCGAGCTGGGCGGGCCCCTGTAGTCCCGCCGGGCCCGCCGGCCGTGCGGATCCGGCGGGCCGGCGGTGGGGCCGCCGTGGGGCGGCGGCCGGTCCGGGGCCGCGCAGGAAGGCCGCGCCGGAGGGAACCGGACGGCGCCGCGCGGCGGAGAAGGGGTGTGAGGGCGCGGACGCGCCCTGCGAAAGGACCCCTTCACGATGACTGGACGAAACGGGTGATGGCGCTGACGTCCCTCCGGCGGGCCGCGGTGTCCGCCCCGTCCCCGCCCTCCTGCGGCGACGCGGCGCTGATCGAGCGGTCGCTGGCCGATCCCGACGTCTTCGCCGGTCTCTTCGACCGGCACGCCGACGAGATCCACCGGTACGCCGCCCGGCGGCTGGACGACGCCTCCATGGCCGACGACGTGACGGCCGAGACGTTCCTGGTGGCGTTCCGCAAACGCGCCCGCTACGACCTGAGCAGGCCCGACGCCCGCCCCTGGCTGTACGGCATCGCCTCCAACCTGGTCTCCGGCCACCGCAGGGCCGAGACCCGCAGGCTGAAGGCGCTCGCCCGCCAGGCCCCGGAGCGGGCCGCCGGTTTCGAGGAGCGCAGCGCGGAACGGGTGACCGCCGGCCTGCTCCGGCCCGCCCTGGCCGCCGCGCTGGCCGAGCTGGGCTCCGCCGAACGGGAGCTGCTGCTCCTGGTCGCCTGGGCCGAGCTGACCTACGAGGAGGCCGCCGAGGCGCTCGGCATCCCCATCGGGACCGTGCGCTCGCGGCTGTCCCGCACCCGGACCAAGATCCGACGTCTCCTGGAGGCGCACGCATGAACGACGACGAGATCCAGTTGGTGGCCCGCATCCGGCCGGAGGCGGCGCCGTACGACCCCGGGGCGAAGGCCGCTGCCCGGCGGGGGCTGGCCGCGGCCGCCGCCTCGCGTCCGGCCGTGCGCTCCCTGTGGTCCAGGCCTCGGATGATGGTGCTGGCAGGGGCGCTGGCGGTGGCGGCCGGGGCTGCCGGGGCCGTGGTGGTCGCCGCCGGGGAGCCCGGCGGGGAGCCCGGCGGGGGGCTCCGGCGCGGACCGGCCCAGGAGGTCGTGGTGGCGATGCCGGAGACCGCGCCCGTCTCGGCGAGCGAGGTGCTCGGCCGGGCCGCGGAGGCGTCCCGGACGGAGCTGGACCCGCGCGACGAGCAGTTCATCAGGATCGAGTCCGAGACGATGTACCGGTCCTACGGCGATCCCGGGGGGAAGCGCGAGACCCGGCACCTCTACCGGACGAAGCGGGTGATCTGGCTCTCCGCCGACAACAGCAGGGACGGCTCGCTGACCATCGAGCACCTGGAGCCGAAGGCCTACCCCGGCTGGCCGATCCCCGAGGACGCCTACGACGAGGTCGGCAGGACCGACAGGCACCGGCTCCCGGTCTGCGGCGGCGCCGCCGCGGACCGGCCCACCCACTACACGGCGCTGAAGAGGCTGCCCGCCGACGCGGACGGGATGCGCGCCCACCTCTACACGCCGGGCGGCGGAGACGCCTCCGCGGACGAGGCGGCCTGGGACCGGGTGAACGAGCTGGTCACCGAGACGTACATGCCGCCCGCGCAGCGGGCCGCGCTCTTCAGGGCCGCCGCCACGATCCCGGGCGTCGACGTGGTGGAGAACGCCGAGGACGCCGCGGGCCGCACGGGCATCGGGGTGGGCCGGGTCGACCGGGAGGGCATCCGCGGCGACCTCGTCTTCGACCCCGAGACCTACGAGCTGCTGGGCTACCGGGAGATCGTGGTGGACGCCGGGCGGGCCGGGGCCCCCGAGGGGAGCCTGATGGCGTCGACCGCGCAGCTGTCGGTCACCGTGGCCGACGAGGCACCCGAGGTGGACGAGCCCGCCGCCGGGTGCGACGGCGGCGCCTGAGCCCGGCGGGAACGGCGGGGAGCCGTCGGGAGAGAGCACGCCCGGGGCGTACGGGGCCATGACGCCCCGGGCGGCCTGCCCGGCTTTTCCGGCGGCAGTTTTTAACGACGGCTCCGCGCCGCCGCCCCGCCGCGCGGGAAGGCATGATCCATGAGACAGCGCAGCACGATCGTCAGAGCCGCCCTGATCGCGGCCGGAACCGCCCTCCTGCCCCCGGGGGGCGCCGCCCTCGCGGCGGGCCCCGCGGGCGCCCCCGCCGTGTCCGCCGTGTCCGCCGTGTCCGCCGTGCACGCCGCGGCCTCGGTCACCTCGCAGCAGGCCGCCCGCATCGCGAGGCGGAAGGTCCCGGGCTCCCGCGTCGTCGGCGTCCGGAAGGTCTGGGACCAGGGCATCTGGAACTGGAAGGTCACGCTGGAGCGGGGCGCGTGGGAGTACGACCTGTACGTCTCCGTCCGCAGCGGCAGGGTCGTCAGAGTGAAGATCAACTACAACCTCTGACCGGCCGCGCCCCTGCGGGCCGATTCTTGCCCCGGGCTTGGCGGGACCGCGCCACCGGCGCGGGAAGGCCTGGAGCCATGAGACAGAACCGCGTGATCATCGCAATCGCACTCGCCACCGCCGGAACCGCCGCCCTGCCGGCCGTCGGGGGAGGCGCCGCCCTCGCCGCGAGCGGGACCGCCGCCGCCGGGAGCACCGCCGCCGCCTCGGCGCCCGTCACCTGCCGGCAGGCCGTCGGAGTCGCGCGGAACCGCGTCCCGAACGCCCGTGTCGTCGAGGTCGAGCGGGAGCGGGAGGACGGACGGCGCGTCTGCGTGGTGGAGCTGGTGAGGGGGAACCGGGAGTACGAGGTGTACGTGTCCCGCCGGACGGGGGAGGTCGTCAAGTTCGGGTGGGAGCTGCGGGACTGGAGCTGACGGTCCGGCGGTCCGGCGGTCCGGGGGTGCTGAGGTCAGCAGGACTTCAGCACCCGCACCATCGCCTCCTTCTCGGCGGCGGTGACCCAGAGCCCGTACTCGGCCTTCACCCGGATCTGCCGGGCGACGTAGGGGCAGCGGTAGGCGCGGCGCGGCGGGAGCCAGGTCGCCGCGTCGCCGGCGCTCTTCTGGCCGTTGAGCGGACCGTCCACGGCGAGCAGGTTCAGCGGGTCGTTGGCCAGCTGCCTGCGCCGCTCCTCGCTGAGCCGCTGGGCGCCCTTCTGCCAGGCGTCGGCGAGGGCGACCACGTGGTCGATCTGCACCGCCAGGCTGGTCTTCTGCCCGCGCTCGAACTCGATGGTCTTGCCGCTGTAGGGGTCGTGCAGGGTCCCGGTGAGCACGATGCAGCCGTGGGTGCCCTCCTTGAAGGTCTCCCCCTCGAGGTCGCGCTTGAGGATGTCGTTGCGGGTGTCGCACCCGTTGCGGTCGACGTCGGCCCAGGCGGGCCCGAACTCGTCCCGGTCGAACCCGGTCATCGGTGCGCGGCCCTTGACCGGCAGCTTCTCCAGCTCCTCCAGGGCCTCGGCGGCGGACGCGCCCGCCTCCACCGGCCGGTCGCCGGAGACCTCCCCTGCCGGCCCGCAACCGGCCAGCGCCAGCACGACCGACGCCACGGCCGACACCGCGGCCGCGCCCCGGCCCAGCCTCTCCCGCATCCTGCCGCCACCTCTCACGGGATTCCGCTACCCGCAAGCGGCAAATCTACTCAACGACACCGTAAAGCCGTGCCCGCCGTACGGCGGGCACCGCGGGCGCGCCGCGGCGGGGCCCCGCGGGGCGCGGGCGGGGCACGGTCGCCGCCCGCGCGGCCGGCCGGTTCAGGCCCGCCCGTAGGCGTCCTCGAGCCGTTCGATGTCGTCCTCGTCGAAGTGACCGAAGGCGATCTCCAGGATCCGGACGGCCGGGCCGGAGGAGCCGAGGCGGTGGGTCTGGCCGGCCCGGATGAGCACGCGGTCGCCGACCGCGGGGGTGATCCGCTCCCCGTCGATCTCGAAGACCGCCCCCGGGTCCAGGGCGACCCAGAGCTCGTCGCGGTGCTCGTGCCGCTGCAGGCTGAGCCGCTGGCCGGGAGCGACGCTGATGATCTTCACCGTGGTCGGCTCGTTGAGCGTGTAGCGCTCGAACCCGCCCCAGGGCCGCTCGTCGTGCACGACCGCCCCGAGCCTGTCGACTTCCAGCAAGATGTCCTCCATCCCCTCCATCACGTCACAAGAACTCTCGCACGTGTCCGTGACGGATGAGCGGTCTTCACGCAACCGGATGATTAAGAGTGCGGGTGTTCTCTCCCAGCGGATCCCCAGCTCAGACGGCCCGCCGCCCGGGGCGTCCCCGCTCCGGGCGCGCACCCCGGCGTCCCCGCTCCGGGCGGGTCCCGCCCGCGGGGCGCCCGGGCCCGGCGGCCGTCCGGCTCAGGTGGTGAGGATCCCGCCGTCGACGGGGATCACCGCGCCGGTGACGTAGGAGCCGGCGTCGCTCGCCAGGAAGATCGCGGCGGCCACCAGCTCGGCGGGATCTCCGGCGCGCTTCATCAGCACGCGGTGCTCCAGCTGCCACTGCATGTAGCCCTCGGCGTACTGCTCGGTCATCTCCGAGGCGAAGAAGCCCGGCTCCAGGCAGTTGACCCGGATGCCGCGCCGCGAGGTCCACTGCTGGGCCAGGTCGCGGGTGAGCCCGACGACGCCGGCCTTGGAGGCGCTGTAGGCGGCCTGCGGCAGCCCGGCGGTGGTCTCCCCCAGGATGCTGCCGATGTTGACGATCGAGGAGCCGGGCCGCATGACCCGCGCGCAGGCCTGCGCCATCCAGTAGGTGCCGTGCAGGTTGACGTCCACCACCTGGCGGAACTGCTCGGGCGTCTCCTTCAGCGCGGGCACCGCCGTGCCGACTCCGGCGTTGTTGATCAGGACGTCCACCGCGCCCAGCTCCGCGACCGCCGCCTCGACCAGGGCCTGGCAGTCCTCGGGCCTGGACACGTCGGTGGCGACCGCCACGCACCGGCGGCCGGTCTCCTCCACCAGGCGCCGGGTCTCCTCCAGGCGGTCCGCGCGGCGCGCACCGATCGCGATGTCGGCGCCCGCCTCGGCCAGGCCGCGCGCGAAGGCGACGCCCAGCCCGGAGGAGGCCCCGGTGACGATGGCGACCTTGCCGTCCAGCCGGAATCGGTCCAGCATTCAGATCCTCCTGACCCGCGGGGAAGCACAGAACGATGTTCTGGAATTGGAGAAGCATACCGCCCGCGAGGAGCCCCCTCGCGGGCGGTGTGCCTGCTCCGCCGGCCCCCTACAGGCCGTACTCCCGGGTGATGCGCTCGTGCCGCTCCACCTCGACGCCCACGGCCTTGGCCAGGTCGAGCCAGGCCAGCGGGTGCGTCCAGCGCTCGGTGACGTCGTCGAGCACCGCGTCCAGCTCCACCGGGGTGACGTTCGGCGGGATCGCGATCCAGCCGAAGACGCCCGGCAGGGGCTCGCCCGTGCTCGGGTGGGTCACGGTGTAGTCGTCGTCGCTGTAGACCCACATCGGCCAGCCCCGCTCGGCCAGGACCTCGTTGAACTCGGCCCACTCGGCCTCGCCGGGCCGCGCGCCGTCGAAGAACCAGCTGGTGTAGCCGCCGGGGCGGAGCATGCCGACCGCCGCGAACGGCGGGATGAAGCTCTCCTGCTCCTCCGGGCTCTCCGGGAGGGGCTCCAGCAGCGCCGGGTCGAAGACGACCAGGTCACCGGCGTTGAACTCCAGGCCGGGAGGCTGCGGCATCGCCAGGCGGGCCGTGGCCGGCCCGGTGCGCACGCTCACGACCGCGCGCTGGCTGCCGTCGGGGGCGGGCAGGACGATGCGCACCAGGCCCATGTCCTCCTCGATCGGCCCCTCCGTGGACTTCAGCGGCATGCCGATCTTCCTGGCGCCGGCGCGGACGGTCTCCCAGTCCTCGGCGGCGGTCGCCATGGTGATCATGCGCCAGACGTCCTCGGCCTCGATCTCCTCGCTGTCGAGGACCTCGCGCAGGATCAGCGCGCCCTTGGCGTTGTCGTCGAGCTGCTGGACCGCGCCGGCCCAGATGCGGCGCGCCTCGATGCCCGCGCCGGCCGTGACGGCCGCCTCGGCCGCGGCCGCGGCCTGCTCCCAGCGCTCCCGCGCGCGGTGCAGCCGGGCCAGCGCCAGGTGGCGGCCGGCCTCGGGGAGCCGCTCGGCCATCTGCTCCAGGCGCTCGTCCTGGCGGGCCTCGACGAGCAGGCCGGTGAGGAAGGAGACGTCCTGCTCCTCGGCGGTCCCCACCTGTCCCGACTCGACCAGCATGTCCCAGTAGACGTCGGCGCCCCTGGCCGGGTAGCCGAGGAAGCCGAGGGTGGTGGTGTGGCGGCGGGTGGCCTCGAGGTCCCGCCCGGACAGCGGCTCCAGCCAGCCCACCCAGCGCTCGGGGTCGGCGTTGAAGCCGTCGGCGGCGTCGAAGTAGCCGACGAGCTCGTCCTGCGGGCCGGGCGCCGGCAGCGGCGTCACGGCGTCCGCGGCGGCGCGCAGCGCGGCGATCCGGTCGGCGACGGCCGAGGGGTCCTTCAGCTCGGCCGCGGCGGACTCGGCGAGGTCGGCCAGCATGCGGGCCTGCCAGACGCCCTTGCGCTCCACCGCCAGGTCGCCGGCGATCAGGGCCAGCTCGACGCGCGCCCGGTAGGCGCCCATCACGGCGAAGTAGTCGATCCACTGCTTGAGCACCCGGCCGAGCTGCCAGGTGTTGGTGATCTGCGCAGAGCCCGCGAGCGCGCGCACGGCCCGCGCCCACTCGACCCAGACCCGGGGGTGGTTGCCGACCACGTCGAGGTCGGGCAGGGCCTCCACGGCCTCCGCGACCCGGTCAAGGGTGGCGAGCACGAGGGCGCGCAGCACGCCCTCGCGGTGCTCCTTGGCCACCGGGTCGTCGGGCTTGAAGCCGGTCGCGGCGTCCAGGGCGGCGAGCGCGTCCTGCGCGCGGCCGGCGGCGAGCAGGGCGCGGGCGGAGGCCGCCCCCAGCTCCCAGCTCGCCTCGCGGCCGACGCCGCCCAGCCGCTCGACCGCGGACTCGGCGTGGATGACGGCCTCCTCGACGCGCCCGGCGTCCACCAGGGCCGCGACGTACTGCTCGGCGTAGGCGGGGAAGGCGGGCGAATCGGGCTCGATCCCGGCGGCGTCGAGCGCCTGCAGCCGCTCGGCGGCGTGACCGGGGCCGTCGGTGTTGGCCTGGGCGATCACCAGCGCCTCGACCGCGCCGGGGGCCGAGGGGCAGTCGCGGACGTCCTCGCGCCGGGCGAACTCCACCAGCGCCCGCGCGTCGTCGAGCGCGACCACGCCCTGCGCGCGGTCGCCGACGCGGCCGATCAGGTGCCAGTAGCGGGCGTAGAACTCCAGCCAGGGCTGCCCCAGCTTCTCCGCCTCCTGCGCGATGGCCGGCGCCAGCACGTCGAGCTGCCCGTACCGGCCCTCGAGCGCCTGGGCAGGGATGCTGCCGATCGCCATGGCCAGGCCGGTGTTACCGGCTTCGTGCAGTTGCCGCTGGGTGTCGCCCACCCAGGCCCAGATGTCCACGTCCATGGCACGCCAGTCTGCCAGCTCGGCGGGGATGCCCCAAACGACGCGGCCCTCCGCCGGTCACGGCGGAGCGGTCAGGCGAGGGCGCCGAGCAGGGCGACCAGCTCCGCCGACTCCGCCTCGTCCAGCACGGCGAACGCGGGGGCCATCAGCCGGTCGGTGAGCTCCTCGGCCCGCGCCCGGCGCGCGGCGATCTCGGGGCCGGGCTCGGGGTACGGCTCGGGCCACTCGTGGAAGAGCGCCATGTCGCGGCCGGAGACCCGGCCCCTGGGGGTCTCGTGCGAGTCGCACAGGACGGCCTGGAGCGGGGTCAGCCCCTCGGCCAGCACCGCCACCGCGTGCAGGCCGCCGCGCAGCTCGCGGAGCACGTGCATGAGCTGGGTCGCCCGGGCCGGGGCGTCCTCGGGCAGCGGCACGGCCCGCCATCCGGCGAAGAGCGGGGCGCCCAGGACGTCCGCGCCGGCCGCCACCCGCTCCAGCAGCCCGGCCAGGCGGGCGGCCCCGGCGAAGGAGCCGAGCCGGCGGCGGCCCCACTCCCGGCAGGCCCCGGCGTAGAGCTGCACCGCCTCGCCCACCGGGAGCGCCCGGCCGGCCTCCCAGTTCTTGCGCACGCGCTCGGCGGGGAAGAAGGCCGCCGCCGAGCAGACCACGTCGGCGTCCACCTCGCCGAGCACCCCGCACCGGCCGCGGAAGTACAGCGGCCACAGATCGAGCCCGGTCCGCTCGCCCAGCGCCTTGACTTCGCGCGAGATCATGAACCCGCCGCCGTACCTGCCGATCGCGTCCTTGACCGCCGCCGCCGTCGCCTGCGGATCCGCCATGCCACCCTCCTCGGTCTACTGAATGGACTCAGCATGGCCCACCAGAAGAAGGTTCGGCAAGTACCGGCGCCCTCCCCTTACAGATCCAGCTCCCCGGAGGCCACCAGGACGGCGGGACCCGACAGGTAGCTGGTCCGCCCGTCGAGGGTGACGGTGACGGTGCCGCCGGGCACCTCGACCGTCCAGCTCCCCTCCGTCTCCCCCGCCAGGTGCGCCGCCGCCACGGCCGAGGCGACCGTGCCCGTCCCGCAGGACCGCGTCTCCCCCACCCCCCGCTCGAAGACCCGCATCACGACCCGGCGCGGGCCCACCGCGTTGAGCAGCTCGATGTTCACCCCCTGCGGGAACACCAGCGGGTCGAAGGCCGGCTGGCGGGTCAGGTCGAGCCCGGCCACCGGGTCACCGATGACGCAGGCCAGGTGGGGGTTGCCCATGTCGACGCGGAGCCCGCCGTACTCCCGGCCGGCCACGGTCGTGCGGCTCTCGCCCAGCACCCGGGGCGCGCCCATGTCCACCGTCACGTCGCCGCCCGGCTCCAGCCGCACCCGCCGGATCCCGGCCCGGGTGGCCACCGCGAACCCGTCGGCGTCCACCAGCCCCGCCTCGACCAGGTAGCGGGCGAAGACCCGCACCCCGTTGCCGCACATCTCGGCCACGCTGCCGTCGGCGTTGCGGTAGTCCATGAACCACTCGGCCTCGTCGGCCTGCCCGGCCGCCTCCGGGCTGAGCTTGGCGGGCACCACCCGAAGCACGCCGTCGGCGCCGATCCCGGCCCTGCGGTCGCAGATCGCCGCCACGAGCGTCCCGGACAGCTCCAGCTCGCCGTCCGGATCGGGGAGGATGACGAAGTCGTTCTCGGTGCCGTGACCCTTTACGAAGCGCATGCTCCCACCCTATTGACGGCGGTGAGCGCGCACCGCGGCGAGGGCCCGTCCGAGCAGGCCGGGCTCCTGCTGGGGGAGCCAGAGCACCCGGGGGTCGCGGCGGAACCACGACTCCTGGCGCCGGACGAACCTGCGCGTCGCCCGGATGGTCTCCTCCTTGGCCTGCTCCTCGGTCCACTCCCCCGCCAGGAAGCGCAGCACCTGGGCGTAGCCGAGCGCACGGGAGGCCGTACGCCCCTCCGCCAGGCCCTGCTCCGCCAGGGAGCGCACCTCGTCCACCAGGCCGGCCTCCCACATGCGCTCCACCCGGCGCGCGACCCGCTCGTCCAGCACCGCCCGGGGCACCTCGACGCCGAGCTGCACGCTGTCGTAGACCGCCTCGTAGGACGGCATCGAGGCCGAGAACGGCCTGCCGGACAGCTCGATCACCTCCAGCGCCCGGACGATCCGGCGGCCGTTGCCCGGCAGGATCGCCGCGGCCGCCTCCGGGTCCACCTCCCGGAGCCGCGCGTGCAGCGGGGCCGGGCCGCCCGCCTCCAGCTCGGCCTCCAGCCGGGCGCGGATCCCCGGATCGGTCCCGGGGAACTCCAGCTCGTCGAGGGCGGCCCGCACGTACAGGCCGGACCCGCCCACCAGGATCGGCACGGCGCCCCCGGACCGCAGGGCGTCCATCAGCGGCCGCGCCATGGCCTGGTACTCCGCCACGCTCGCGGTCCTGCGCACGTCCCACACGTCCAGCAGGTGGTGCGGGACCCCGCGCCGCTCCTCGACGGTCAGCTTCGCCGTGCCGATGTCCATGCCGCGGTAGAGCTGCATGGAGTCGGCGTTGATCACCTCGCCCCCGAGCTCCAGGGCGAGCTCGACGGCGAGATCGGACTTCCCGGCCGCGGTGGGGCCGACGACGGCGATGACAGGTGGCTGAGACACGGGACAAGTGTCCCAACACCGGGAAGGCGCGCGGATCGCGGCGCGCCTCCCCGGCGGTCCGGGCGCGTCGCGGTCGCGGGGCGGGGATCCGGCCGGCCGCCCGTCCTGACGGGGGCGGGGCCGGGCCGGTCCCGGCGGGGCGGAGCCGGGTCAGTCCCAGTCGAGGGTCGGCTGCAGGTAGCCCTCCAGGGTCAGCAGCCACCGCTTGGACTCCACGCCCTCGCCACCGCTGAACCCGCCCAGGCCGTTCCCGGCGACCACCCGGTGGCAGGGCACGATGACCGGGATCGGGTTGGCTCCCATGATCGAGCCGATCGCCCGGGCGGGCACGCCCGTCCCGCTGCGCGCGGCCAGCTCGCCGTAGGTCACGGCACGGCCGTACGGCACGGTCGCGTGCAGCGTGCCGAGGACCGCGCGCTGCACGGGCGTGGTCAGCCGCCAGTCGACGGGCACGGTGAAGGCCCGCAGCCGACCGGCGTAGTAGGCGGCCAGCTCGGTCAGCGCCGGGGCCGCGCGCCCGGCGTCACCGGCCTCGGGCAGGCCGAGCCGGCCGGCCAGGCGGGCCCTGAGCGCCCCGGCGTCGCCCCAGCAGGTGGCCGCCACGCCGTCCTCGGTGACGGCGACGGCCATCTCGCCCAGCGGAGTCGGCACGCTCGCGAAGACCACCGTTCCTACCATTGGCATCATGTCCCTTCGCGAGCTCGTCGTCCTCGGCACCTCCAGCGCGGTCCCCACCCGCCACCGTAACCACAACGGCTACCTGCTGCGCTGGGACGGCCAGGGCTTCCTGTTCGACCCCGGGGAGGGCACCCAGCGCCAGATGCTCCACGCGGGCGTCAGCGCCCACGACGTCACCTGGATCTGCGTCACCCACTTCCACGGCGACCACTGCCTGGGCGTGCCCGGCGTCGTCCAGCGCATCGCCAGGGACGGCGTCGCCCACCCCGTGCAGGCGGCCTACCCGGCGAGCGGGGAGACCTACTGGCGCCGCCTGCGCCACGCGGCGGTCTTCGCCGACACCTCGGTGATCGCCGAGCGGCCCGTCTCCGGACCGGCCGCCTCCTTCGACGCGGGCCCCGTGACGCTCACCGCGCGCCCGCTGTCCCACCCCGTCGAGTCGTACGGCTACCGCCTCGACGAGCCGGACGGCCGCCGCATGCTCCCCGAGCGGCTGCGCGAGCGCGGCGTCCAGGGGCCGCTGGTGAGCGAGCTCCAGCGGGCCGGGACGGTGACCGCGCCGGACGGCTCCACCGTGCGGCTGGAGGACTGCAGCGAGCCCCGCCGCGGCCAGCGCGCCGCCTTCGTCATGGACACCCGGCTCTGCGACGGGGTGTTCGAGCTCGCCGACGGGGCGGACCTGCTGGTGATCGAGTCGACGTTCCTGTCGCCGGAGGCGGAGCTGGCCGCGCAGTACGGCCACCTCACCGCGGCCCAGGCCGGCCGGGTGGCGGCCGAGTGCGGGGTCCGGCGCCTGGTGCTGACCCACGTCTCCGAGCGCTACGGGACCGACGACGAGGCCCGCTTCCTGGCCGAGGCCCGCGCCGCCTTCGACGGGGACGTCGTCCTGGCCCACGACCTGCTGCGCGTGCCCGTGCCCAGGCGCCTCTGACCGGGGCACGGGGCACCCGGGGGCACCCGGGGGCACCGTACGGCGGGCGTCCGGCCGGTGCGCGCCGGGCGCAGGCAAGCCGCGCCGGGCGGCCCCGGCCCGCGTATCCCCGGCGGCCCTCAGACGGCGCGCAGCAGGGCCACGAGGTAGCCGACGCCGTAGGGGGCGTCGTGGTAGAGGAGCTCGCCGCCGAGGGGGCCCGCGGCTCCGGCCAGGACCTGCAGCGCGGCCCGGCCGGCGGCCCACAGCTCGGCCGCCTCCGCGGGGTCGAGGTCCGGGATCTCGCCGCGGGCGAGCGCGGCGGCCAGCGCGGCGTCGTACGGCAGGGCCCGGGGATGGAGGTAACCCGGCGACTTCTCGGTCAGCCGGGCGGAGCCGTCGGCCATGACCAGCATGGCCACCCGCCCGGCCTGCTCCGCCAGGCGCGCGCCCAGGGCCGCGCACTCCTGCGGGGAGGCGTCGAAGGGCACCGCGTGGAAGGCGGAGGCGGCCAGGCCGGCCTCGTCGAGCAGGCGGCGGCCGAGCGTGAGGGAGAGCGGCAGCACGGGCTCACCCGCGCCGACCCGGACGTCCACCCCCCAGGGGGCGAGGCTCCCGGCGGCGTCCGGCCCGTAGCTCCCCGCCTCCGCGGCCCCGCCCACCACCACGACGGCGTCGGGCCGCACGGACCGCAGACCGGCCGTCGCGGCCGCGCAGGCGGCGCGGAGCCCGTCGAGCTCGCCCGCGGCGGCCCCGGCCAGCTCGGGGGCGAGCAGCGGAGGATGCGGGCAGACGGCTGCGGCGACAAGCACGCCGCCAGACTAGCCCAGGGCGGCCCGGAACCCCGGTGCGGGCCCCGACGCCGGTGTAGGCCCCGGGCGGGGGCACGGCCCCGTGACACCCCGGGCGGCGTCAGCCTCCCGTGGGGCCCTGCGGGGCGACGAAGCCGGGGGCGCCGTCCGAGCGCGGGTCGGTGTAGCCCTCCTCGCCGTCCTGCTGCGGCCGCGTGCCGCTCTGCTTCTGCTTCGCCGGGGTCGGGGCGGAGGTCGAGGGCGTGGCGCCCGAGCTCCCGGAACCGCCGCCGGAGGCGTCACCGGCCGAGCCCGCGGACCCGGTGGAGGAGCCGCCGGATCCGCCGGACCCGCCGGAGGCCTCCCCGCCGGACCCCGCGGAGGCGTCCTCCTCGCCGGAGCGGGCGGCGTCCTCGCCGCTCTCACCGCCCTCGCCGGCGGAGTCCTCCTGGCCCCCCTGGCCGGGCCGGTCCGCCTCGGTCCGCTGCGAGGTCGGGGCGGAGCCCTCCTCGTCGCCGGAGGAGACGACCGAGTAGGCGATGCCTCCGCCCACCAGCAGCACGGCGACGACGGACGCCGCGGCCACGGCCAGGCCGCGCCTGCCGTTGCGGTCGTTCCGGTCGTTCCGGCGGGCGGCGCGCCCGCCTGCGGGCCCGTCGAGGATCTCCGCCTCTTCGGGCTGCGCGGGGCGGTCAGGGGTGGAGGGGACGTGCATTCGACAACAACTCCCTGCGGTTATCGGGGAAACCTCCACGGCTTCCGAGGGTGCCGAATCACACTAACCACCGAAAAGAAATGCTCGCGCCGCAATCACGGGATGATCACGGATTTTCAGCTTTCTCACAGGTGGCCGCGGCGCGGTGATCATACGCCCTGGTAGGAGCCGCGGCCGCGCTCCGGGCCGCTCCCGGCGAGCGCGTGGAAAAGGCGCCGCGCATCGTGCGGCGCCCTGCCTCCCGTCGTTTCCCGCCCCTGCCGGGACGCCTCCCCCTCCGCGCGGCGCCCCGCTCCCCGCCCCGCACGGCCGCCCTCCGGAGGCCGCTCGGCGCCGGCGGCGACGCCCCGGCCTGAGCCGCGCACCGCCGGCGGACCCGGTGCCGGGGCGCGGGCCGCACCGCCGGGGGCCGCGGCCCGGTGCCCGCCGAAGCGGCGCCGGCCCCGGGCGGCGGTGCGGTCAGAGCCCGGTCAGAGCCGGTTCCACGCCTCGGTCAGCACGGAGCGCAGGATCGACTCGATCTCGTCGAACTCCTTCGGGCCGCAGATGAGCGGCGGGGCGAGCTGGATCACGGGGTCGCCGCGGTCGTCGGCGCGGCAGTACAGGCCCGCGTCGAACAGGGCCTGCGAGAGGAACCCGCGGAGCATCCGCTCGGACTCGTCCGGGCTGAACGTCTCCTTGGTCGCCTTGTCCTTGACGAGCTCGATGCCCCAGAAGAACCCGGAGCCGCGCACGTCGCCGACGATCGGCAGGTCGAGCAGGCGCTCCAGGGTCGCGCGGAAGACCGGCTCGTTGCGGGTGACGTGGCCGAGCAGGTCCTCGCGCTCGAACAGGTCGAGGTTGGCCAGGGCCACGGCCGCGGAGACGGGGTGGCCGCCGAAGGTGTAGCCGTGGGCGAACATCTCGGTGGGGTTCTTGAACGGCTCGAAGAGGCGCTCGGAGGCGATCATGGCGCCGATCGGCGAGTAGCCGCTCGTCATGCCCTTGGCGCAGGTGATGATGTCGGGCACGTAGTCGAACTTCTGCCCGCCGAACATGGTGCCCAGCCGGCCGAAGGCGCAGATGACCTCGTCGGAGACGAGCAGCACGTCGTAGGCGTCGCAGATCTCGCGCAGCCGCCGGAAGTAGCCGGGCGGCGGCGGGAAGCAGCCGCCGGCGTTCTGCACCGGCTCGACGAAGACGGCGGCCACGGTCTCCGGGCCCTCCATCTCGATGGCGCGGGCGACCCGGTCGGCGGCCCACCGGCCGTACTCCTCCGGGGTCATGCCGGGCACGCCGGTGATCTCGTCGGCGCGGTAGTGGTTGGTGTTCGGCACCCGGACCGAGCCCGGCACCAGCGGCTCGAACATCTGCTTGAAGGCCGGGACGCCGGTGATCGACAGGGCGCCCTGGGTGGTGCCGTGGTAGGCGATCTGGCGGCTGATGACCTTGTGCTTGAGCGGCCTGCCGGTGATCTTGAAGTACTGCTTGGCGAGCTTCCAGGCGGTCTCCACGGCCTCGCCGCCGCCGGTGGTGAAGAAGACCCGGTCGAGGTCGCCGGGGGTCTCCGCCGCCAGGCGCTGGGCGAGCTCGGCGGCCTTGGGGTGGGCGTACGACCACAGGGGGAAGAAGGCCAGCTCCTGGGCCTGCTTGGCGGCGGCCTCGGCGAGCTCGCTGCGGCCGTGTCCGGCCTGCACCACGAACAGGCCGGCCAGGCCGTCGAGGTAGCGCTTGCCGTTGACGTCGTAGACGTAGGCGCCCTCACCCCGCGTGATCATCGGGACGTCGCCGTCGACGTAGGGGCCGTGCCGGGTGAAGTGCAGCCACAGATTCTCCTGCGCGGCCTTCATGACCGACGCCACGTCGGTGTTCTCGGGGTGCGTCATCGCCATCTTCCCTCGGTGAGCTGGGCTGCCCACAGTGTGCACACCCGGAGAAGGTCTTGACAAGTGAAAGCGTTGACTCTCAGCGAAACAACACTTGAATCCGCATCTCATAAGTCTCATGACGACGAAATCAGCGATGCGGTTCCGCCGGTCAACGCTCCCCCGGCGCCCCCGGCGCCCTCCGTCACCGCCCTCGCCCGCACGCCGCGGCGCCGGGCGCGGCCACGGCGGGGACCACGCCGGGCGCGGCCACGGCGGGAGGGACACGGCGGGCAGGGACCGGTACCGCGCCGGAGCGGTCCGCGGAGGGCGGCGGGAGAACACGACCGCCCGGCCGCTGTGCTCCAATAGGGGGAGACCAGATGTCGAGATGCGAGGGAAAACGTTGACTCCTGACGAGATCGAGGGCGCCGTCGCCGCGGAACTGCCCCGGGCGATCGAAGAGCTCAAGCGGCTCGTCTCCATTCCCTCGGTGGCCTTCCCCGGCCACCCGGAGGAGCCGGTGCGCGCCGCCGCCGCGGTGACGGAGGAGCTGCTGCGCGGCGCCGGACTGCCGCACGTCCAGCAGATCCCGGTGGAGGGGAGCTTCCCCGCCGTCTACGCCGAGGCCCCCGCTCCGCCCGGCGCGCCGACCGTGCTGCTCTACGCCCACTACGACGTCCAGCCCGCGGGCGATCCGGCGCTCTGGCGCACCCCGGCCTTCGAGCCGACCGAGATCGACGGGGCCGTCTACGGCCGGGGCGCCGCCGACGACAAGTCCGGCATCATCTCCCACGTCGCCGCGCTCCGCGTCTTCCAGGGCCGGTTCCCGGTGGGCGTCAAGGTCATCATCGAGGGCCAGGAGGAGTACGCCGGGGAGCGCCTGGAGGCCTTCGTCGAGCGCAACCCCGAGCTGGTCCGGGCCGACGCGATGGTCATCGCCGACACCGGCAACCCGCGCGTGGGCGACCCGTCGGTGACCACCTCGCTGCGCGGCATGGGCGCCTTCACCGTCGAGGTGCGCACGCTCGCCGAGCCGCTGCACAGCGGTTCCTTCGGCGGCGCCGCCCCGGACGCCCTGGCGGCGCTCATCCGGATGCTGGCCGCCCTGCACGACGACCACGGCGACATCCGCGTCCCCGGCCTGCCGCGCGGCACCTTCCTGGGAGTCGGGCCGACGGAGGAGGAGTTCCGCGAGACGGCCGGGGTGCTCGACGGGGTCTCCCTGGTCGGCTCCGGCTCGCTGGCCGACCGCCTGTGGGCGTCCTACGCCATCACCGTCACCGGCCTCGACGTGCCGACGGTCTCCGGGGCGATCAACGCGGTCCAGCCCATGGCCCGGGCCCGCGTCACCGTGCGCGTGCCTCCGGCGGGCGACCCCAAGACGACCATCGAGGCCGTGGTGGGCTTCCTGCAGCAGGTCGCCCCCTGGGGCGTGCGGGTGGACTTCACCGACTACACGATGGGCTCCGGCTTCCTCGCCGACACGGCGGGCTCGGCCCGCTCCGCGCTCAACCGGGCCATGGAGCGCGCCTACGGCCGCCCGCCGCGCGACGTCGGCGCCGGCGGCTCGATCCCGCTCGTGTCCACGCTGGTCCGGCAGTTCCCCGCGGCCGAGGTCCTGCTCTTCGGCGCGGAGGACGACGGCGCCTCGATCCACGCGCCCAACGAGCGGCTGGTCATCGAGGAGCTCCGCCGCACGATCCTGTCGGAGGCCCTCTTCCTCCAGGAGTACGGCTCCGCGGCCACGGGCTGACCCGGCCCCGGCGACCGGTCCGGTCCCCGCCGGGTCCGCGCGCGGGCAGGTGCGGGACAGGTGCGGCACAAGCCCCGCCTCGGCGGGGCTTCTTCTCTGTGGTAATTTTTGTACTGACCAGTCAGTTATAAAAATGGGGGAAGGGGTCCCGATGGCGGGGGGAGCGGCGGTGCGCGCGGCCGGATTGTCCCTGAAGGGCGGGCACGGGTGGGTCTACCGCGACGTCGACCTGGACGCCGGGCCGGGAAGCCTCACCGCCCTCGCCGGGCAGGCGGGCAGCGGGCGGACCGGCCTGCTCCTCACCCTGTCCGGCCGGATGCGGCCCACCGCGGGCACGCTCGCCGTCGCGGGGCAGACCAAGCCGCGGGCGATCCGGCGGATCGCCGCGCTCGGCCTGGTCGACGGCGTCAACGACCTGGACGGGGCGCTGACGGTCCGCGAGCACGTGCACGAGCGGGTGCGGGGGCCGTTCTGGAGCGCCAGGAGCGCCGGGCGCGCCGCGGCGGCGCTGGAACGGGCGGGGCTGGGCCTCTCCCCCGACGACCGGACGCTGGTCCGCGGGCTCGGCCGCGAGGAGCGGGTCCGGCTCGGGATCGCGCTCGCCCTGCTCGACGAACCCGGGCTGCTGGTGCTCGACAACGTCGGCACCGGGCTCACCCGCGCCCGCCGCGAGGCCCTCTGGGCGACCCTGGAGGACCTGGCTTCCCAGGGCACCACGGTCGTCGCCGCCTGCACCGAGAGCCCGCCGGGCCCGCCGGCCCGCACGCTCCGCCTCGGCGCCGCGGCGCACGCCGGGCGGACCGGTGAGGGGGACGGGCGATGAGACCGGTCCGGCTGGGACGACTGGAGCTGCGGCGCTTCACCCGCTCGCGGCTCACCCGGGCCGCGCTGGCGGGCGTGGTGATGCTGCCGCTGCTCTACGCCGGGCTGTACCTGTGGTCGTTCTGGGACCCGCAGGGAAACCTGGGGAACGTCCCGGTGGCGCTCGTCGTGGAGGACCGCCCGGCCGAGACCGGGGACCGAACGGTCGACGCGGGCCGGGAGCTGGCCGACGAGCTGGTCGAGCGCGGGGTCTTCGCCTGGCGCCGGGTCGGCGCCCGCGAGGCCGCGGACGGCGTCGCCGACGGCTCCTTCTACCTGTCCCTGACCATCCCGGCCGACTTCAGCGCCCGCCTGGCCTCGCCCTCCGGCGGCGACACGCCGGTCCCCGCCGAGCTGGACGTCACGGTGGACACCGGCCGCAGCTACATCATGGGCTCCATCTCCGACATGGTCTTCACCGAGGTCAAGGAGGCCGCCGGCCGTACCGCGCTCAAGGACTACTGGGACGACGTCTTCGTCTCCTTCGGCGAGCTGCACGACGCGACCGCCGAGGCCGCCGACGGCGCGGGGCGGCTCCACGACGGCAGCCGCAAGGCCCTGGACGGCAGCGGCGAGCTGCGCAAGGGCGCGGTCTCCCTGCGGGACGGGCTCGGCCGGCTCTCCACCGGCACCCGGCGGCTCGCCGAGGGGCTGGACGACGCCGCCGGCGCCACCGGTGAGCTCACCGCCGGGGCCGGGAAGCTGAGCGGTGGCCTGGCCGACGCCGAGAAGGCCCTCACCGAGCTCGGCGCGGGGCTCGACGAGCTCACCGCGGGCGCCGCGGAGGTCGCCGACGGCAACGCCGAGGCCTACCGGCAGGTCCACGCCCAGGTGGCGACCGTCAACCAGGCGGCCGACACGCTCGTCCCCGCGCTGGAGCAGGGCGGCGCCCGGCTCCGCGCCCTGGCCCGCGCCCTCCGCGAGGACGCCGGTACGGCCGGCGCCGCGCCCGCGGTGCCCGCGGGGGTGGACCGGGAGGCCGAGCAGGCCCGGCAGCAGGCCGACCGGCTGCTGGCCCTGCTGGAGGGCGACGCCGGCACCGACCCGGAACTGCGGGCCGCCGCGCAGCGGCTCGCCCGGTCCACCGGCGAGGTCGCCGACGGCCTGGCGGACGCCTCAGCGGACGGCACCGGCATGCCCGCCCCGCCGGGGCGGAGCGGTTCCCGCGCGGCCGAGGCCGCCGAGCAGGCCGACCGCCTGGCCGGCCTCGCCACCGACCACGCCCGCCGGCTCGACCAGGCCAGGGACGGCGTCAACCGGCTCGACGAAGGGCTCGCCAGGCTGGCCGACGGCTCGGCACAGGTCGGCACGGGACTCTCCGAGGCCGCGGCCGCGAACAAGAAGATCGCCTCCGGCGTCACCGGGCTCGGCGCCGGCTCGGACCGGATCGCCGGCGGGCTCACCGAGCTCGGCGCCGGCATCGGGAAGCTCCGGACCGGCGCCGCCCAGGTGGACGAGGGCACCGGCACGCTGCACGCCGGTGCCGGACGGCTCGCGACCGGTCTCGGCGAGCTCTCCGGCGGGCTCGGCGAGCTGGCGGACGGCTCCCGCGAGCTGAGCCGGAAGCTCGGCGACGGGGCCGGGGCGATCCCCGCCTACGGGGCGGACGAGCGGTCGGAGCGCACCGAGATGATGAGCGAGCCCGTCACCCTGGCCGGCCGCACCGTCAACGAGGTGCCCAACTACGGCACCGGGTTCGCGCCGTTCTTCGTCCCGCTGGCGCTCTGGGTCGGCGCGATGGTGACCTACATGGTGCTCCGCCCGCTCAACCCCCGGCTCCTGGCCGGCACGGCGCCCGCCTGGCGGATCGCCGCGGGCGGCTGGCTGCCCGGCCTGGCCCTGGGCGCGGCGCAGGTCGGCGTGCTGCTGGCCGTGCTCCGGTTCGCCCTGGGCCTCGAGGCCGCGCACTGGGCCGGGGTGGCCGGGATCCTGCTGCTCACCGCGGCCGCGTTCCTCGCGGTCGTGCAGGCGGTCAACGCCCTGCTCGGCGCACCCGGCCGGGTCGCGGTGCTGGCGCTGCTCATGCTCCAGCTGACCTCCGCGGCCGGGACCTACCCGATCGAGACCTCACCGGGCTTCTTCCAGACGATCTCGCCGTGGCTCCCGATGAGCTGGGTGGTCAGCGCGCTCCGCCGGCTGATCAGCGGCGGCGACCTGACCGTGGCCTGGCAGGCCTGCGGCGTGCTGGGCCTGTGGACCGCGCTGGGGCTGGCGCTGAGCGTCCGCGCCGTGCACCGGGGGCGGACCTGGTCGATGCGCCGTCTCCACCCCGAGCTCGCGCTGTGATCTAACGTGGAGCCCATGAAGGCGAGCGGCCGCCGGGCCGAGACGAGACTGCGGTTGTTCAGCGCGGCGGTGGAGCTGATCGCGGAGCAGGGCTACACCGCGACCACGGTGGACGCGATCGCCGAGCGCGCCGGGGTGGCCAAGGGCACCGTGTTCTACAACTTCGGCAGCAAGGAGGCCCTCTTCACCGGCCTGCTCGACCACGGGATCGGCCTGCTGTCCGGCGCCCTGTCCGGGGCGGCCGCCGGCAGGACCGCGCTGGACGCGCTGGACTCCGTGGTCATGGCGCAGCTGCGCTTCTTCGAGGAGTACGGCGCCTTCGCCCGGGTGCTGCTCGCCGAGATGTGGCGCACCGCCTGGCAGGACGCGGTGGCCGGGCTCCGCCGGGACGCGCTCGGGGTCTACGCCGGCGTGCTGCGCCGGGCCGTGGCCGAGGGCGTGGTCCGCGACGACCTGGACGTGGAGACCGCGGCGGCCGCCGTGTTCGGGATGGTGCTGACCGTGGCCATCGAGCGCAAGGTGCTCCACCCGGACCGCCCGATCGAGCGGGTCCACGCCACCCTGGTCGAGCTGCTCCACGGCCGGGTGGCGGCCGGATAGCCGCCGCGCTCCCCCGGCCGTGCGCCCGTCCCCGGCCCGCGCCGCACCCGCCGCGCCCCGCCGAGGCCGCCGCACCCGCCGGGGCCGCGCCGTACGGCGGGCTCAGCGCACCGGCAGGTCGTAGTCGCGGCGGACGCTGCTCGGGCAGGCGCTGAGGTCGGCCCCGTAGACGTGCAGCGAGACGGCGGTGGTCGCCCCGGTGTTGCGGACCCGGTGGATGTCGCCGGGCGGGGCGAAACCGCTCACGTCGCCCGCGCGGTTGAGCACCCGGCCGATCTCGGTGAGGTGGTCGCCGTGGTCGCGGTAGAGCGTCTCGTCCTCGACGCCCTGCAGGACGCCGAACGCGCACCAGGCGATGTGGTCGTGGACGCCGGTGCCCTGGCCGGGCCGCCAGACGATGGCGACGACCGAGAAGGCGGACTCGGTGTGCAGGATGTGCCGGGTGTAGGCGGCGGGCGATCCGGCCCGCTCCTCCTCGGTGAGGATCCCGGGGGAGGGCAGCCGCTCGCGCAGCGCGTCGGCGACGGCGAGCGCGGTCCGGCGCGGCGCGGCCGGGCGGGCGGTGACCTCCCGGATGTCCGCGACCAGCTCCGCCAGACCGGGGCGGATGAGTGTCGTGGTTCCCATGCCTCCAGCGTGCGCCCGGCGACTCATCGGGTCCAATGCCTATCTTCCGGTCCACCCATAGATAACGTTGATGAATGCTCGACCTGGTACGGCTCCGCGTGCTCGCCGCCGTGGCCCGGCACGGCTCGGTGACCGCGGCGGCCCGGGAGCTGCACTACTCCCAGCCCTCGGTCAGCCACCACCTCGCCCGGCTGGAGGCCGAGACCGGGACGAAGCTCGTCCAGCGGGCGGGCCGCGGCATCCGGCTGACCGAGGCGGGGAGGCTGCTGGCCGAGCGGGCCGTCGAGATCGTCGGGCGGGTGGACTCGGCCGCCGCGGAGCTCGCCGCGCACGTCGGCCTGCGGGCCGGCCGGGTCAGGCTGGCCGCCTTCCCCTCCGCGCTGGGCACGTTCGTGCCCGAGGCCGCCGCCCTGCTCGCCCGGGAGCATCCCGGCCTGGAGCTCCGGCTGGCCGAGACCGAGCCGCCCGAGGCCCTGCGCATGCTCCGGGCGGGCTACGTCGACGCGGCGGTCGTCTTCCGCTACGACGACACCGCCCCGGAGGACGGCGGCATCCGCCTGCTGCACCTGCTGGACGACCCGAGCCACCTGATCGTCCCCGGAGGCGCCGGCGTCCCGGCCGGTCCGGACGGCGCCCTGTCCGCCCACCGCGGCGCCCGGTGGATCGCGGGCTGCGAGCGGTGCCGGAGCCACCTGCTCGACCTGTGCGCGCAGGAGGGCTTCGAACCCGCGGTCGCCTTCACCACCGACGACATCGTGGCCGTCCAGGCGCTGGTCGCCGCGGGCATGGGCGTCACCGTCCTGCCCGGCCTGGCGCTGCGGGCCCACCGGCATCCGGGGGTCGGCACGACCGAGCTCCCCGGCTCGGTCCGCCACGTCTACGCCGCCACGTACGGCGAGCCGCCCGACCCGCCCGCCGCCGCGGCCCTGCTGGCGGCCCTGGCCTCGGTGGTCCCGCGGCCACCGCGCGACCACCGGTGACGAACACCATTTCATCCATGTTCTAGCCATACTCCCGCCATATGTACTGTTTGCCGGTAATGTCCACATAAGAGATCGGCAAGGACAACATGAAGCGGATCATCGCCACCGCCGTCATGGCGGCGGGCGTCCTCGCGGGGACCACCCTGGCCGCCACGCCCGCCCAGGCGGGCACCGAGAGCACGACCTCCTACAGCGTCAAGACGGCGGTCGTCAAGAAGAAGGGCAAGTCCTACCTCACGGCCACCGTCAGGAACAAGACGCGGTACAAGACCGTGATCACCTTCAGTCAGAAGGTCTGCAAGAAGAGCTGCAAGACGGTCAAGAAGACCGTCACGCTCTCCGCGACGCGCTCCACCACCTGGACGAAGAAGCTCGGCAAGAAGGGCTGGAGGACCAAGGGCAGGCCCGGCGTCTCCATCAAGGTCATCAAGCCCGCCTACACGATCAGCGTGAAACCGGTGTTCGCCCTGGACAGCTCGGACGGGGCGGGCTGGTGCTCCAGCACCGTCGTGGCCAAGGGCACGATCCGCAACAACACCACCGCCACGAGGTCCTACTGGATCGAGGGCCAGGTGGGCGTCGGCAAGGCCTTCGACAGCGGCGTCGAATACCTGACGGACGTGAAGCCGGGACGGACCGCGGCCTTCGAGCTCACGGCGTCCGTCTGGGGCTCCTGGTGCTCGGCCCCGGCCGGCAGATGGGCGAAGATCACAGAAGTCGAGGTCAGCTGATCCTCCCCCGAGCCCTCCGGATGGACCTGCGGCCGGGAGACGGGCCGGCGGGACGTCCTCCCGCGGAAAACCAGAGGCGATCAGCGCCGGGGCGGGCCTAGGCTCCGCGGTATGCCGGACCTCGCGACGCTCGCCCTGTTCGCCGCCGCCACGCTCGCCCTGCTGGTCGTGCCGGGCCCCGCGGTCGTCTACATCGTCACCCGGAGCGTCGCGCAGGGCCGCGGCGCCGGACTGGTCTCCGTCCTGGGCATCCACGCCGGGTCCGTCGTCCACGTGGCCGCCGCCGCGCTCGGCATCAGCGCCCTGCTCGCCGCCTCGGCCACCGCGTTCACGGTCGTGAAGTACCTCGGCGCGGCCTACCTCGTCTGGCTCGGCCTGCGCAAGCTCATGAGCGCGAGGGACGGCGGCGAGGCCGCCGAGCCCCCGGCGGCCAGCAGGCGCCGGATGTTCTGGGAGGGCTTCGTGGTCAACGTGCTCAACCCGAAGACCGCGATCTTCTTCCTCGCGTTCCTCCCCCAGTTCGCGGACCCGGCCGCCGGCCCGATCGCCCCGCAGATCGTGCTCCTCGGCGTGATCTGGATCGTCCTGGGCATCGCCAGCGACGGCGCGTTCGCCCTGCTGGCCTCCGCGCTGGCCGGACGGCTGCGCGGCTCCGCCCGCGCCCGCCGCCGCCTGGACGTCACCAGCGGCGCCGTCTACCTCGGCCTGGGCGCCGTCACCGCGCTCACCGGAGAGAGCGCGGCCGCCAGGGCCTGAGCCGCCTCCGCCGGAGCGCGGCGCGGGGACGGCGGGGACTCACGGCCGGGGCGAGGTACGGGTCCAGCCCTTGCTCCAGCCCCGGCTGGAGCGGCCGGTCGCGCCCTGGCACCGGCGGCACACCTGGCGCACCTCCGCAGCCGCCCCGCCCGACTCCGGGAAGGTGTCCGGCCACCGGACGTGGTGGAACCGGTGCAGCCGCGACCTGCTCAGCGCCAGGCCGCACAGGGTCTGGTTCGTCCCCGGCCACCAGGCGTGCACCTCGCCCGCGGGCATGCGCACACCGTCGTCGTCCACCCACTCGCCCGAGGCCGCGACCGAGGGCTCACCGCGTGCGGGCATGGCGCACCTCCTTCTCCGGCCCGTCCCGGCGCCGCGGGCGCCGAGTCATCCGTCCCCCGCTCCCTGCCCGGGTCCGGCCGCCCCATTCGCCCGTCCCGCGACCGGCGCACCCGGAGGGGTGATCGCGGCGGCGGCCCTCTCCCCCGCGGCGGCCGCGCCCATAATGGGTGATCTACGGCGCCTCCTCCCCGAGCACGGGACATCCCCATGTCACGTGCCGCACCGCTGACCCCGTCCGACCCGCGCGAACTGGCGGGACACCGGATCACCGGCAGGCTCGGCGACGCGCGCCCGCACGCCTACCCCGCCGAGGACCCCTCCGGCGCCCGGGTGGTGATCAGGCTGCTGCCCCCGGGCGCCGATCCCGGGCGGTTCCTGGACGCCGTGGAGCCGCTGCGCGGCGTGCCGGCGTCCGGCGTGGCACAGGTGCTCGGCGGAGGGCTCCACCAGGACCGGCCGTACATCCCCACCGCGGAGACCGACGGGATCGCCCTGTGGTACACGCGCAGGTAGCGGGCCGCGGGCGCCCCGTTCACGGGCGGGCCTCCCCCGCCGGGCGCGGCGGCGGGGCCGGACCGGTGGACTCGCGGACGACCAGGCTCGTCGCCAGGGTGGCCAGGGTCGCGGCGCCGTCGTCGTCGACGGACTGGAGCAGCAGGTCCACGGCCATGCGCCCGGCGGCGGCGGTGGGCATGGCGACGGTCGTGAGCTTGGGCCGGTTGAGCCGGCCGGGGACGGTGTCGTCGACGCCGACCACGCTGACGTCGCCGGGCACCCGGACGCCGCGCTCCTGGAGCCCTTCGATCAGGCCCATGGCGACCAGGTCGTTGTAGGCGAGCACCCCGGTCGCGCCGGAGGCGGTCACCTCGGCGGCGGCGGCGAGGCCCCCCTGCTCGGTGGGGGCGTTGGGGCCGAGGAAGACCAGGTCGACCCCGTCCGTCGCGGCGGCGGCCGACTGCATCTGCTTGCTCGTCCACGACCCGCTCGGGCCGCAGACGAGCGCGATCCGGCGGTGGCCGAGCCCCGCCAGGTGCTCGATCGCCAGCCGGGCGCCCTGGCCGACGTCCATCAGCACGGTCGGCATGCCCTTCATCTCGCGGTTGACCACGACGAACGGCACGTCGGCGCGGAGCCGTTCGATGGCCCGGTTCGACAGCCGCGGGCTGCAGAGCAGCAGTCCGTCGACCTGCTTGGTGAGGGCCTTGATCAGCTCCTCCTCCACCAGCGGGTCCTCGTCGGTGTCGGCCACGAAGACGTGGTAGTCGCGGGTCCTGGCGTGCGCCTGGGCCGCCTTGATCAGCGGGGGGAAGAACGGGTTGGAGATGTCGGCCACGATCAGGCCGATGTTGTGGGTCCGGCCGGTGGTCAGCGCCCGGGCCGCCCGGTTGGGCCGGTAGCCGAGGTCCTCGGCGGCCGCGAGCACGCGGTTGCGCGTCTCGGGGTTGACGAGGTGAGGCGCGGAGAAGGTCCGGGAGACCGTGGAGACGTGCACTCCCGACGCCTGCGCCACATCCCTGATCGTCGCTGCCACTGCGCTCCTTCGTCCGGGTGCTCCTCGCGTCCGGGGCCTTCACCGGGCCTTCACCGGGCCTCAGAGCACATTAGTGCAAGCGGTTGCACCTCCGTCAACGCCCCCGTGACCGCCCTTCCGGCGAGCGGTGGGACCGGTTGCAGAGGGGAGATCCCGTCGGCCGCCGACAGCCCCCAGGTGAATGCGCCTTTACCAAATTGGGCCCTTGACGTTGCGTTGTGATTTCCGCCATGTTTCACGCAACCGATTGCAGGTAGTGACGTCGCCCCGGAAGGAGCCGCCGCCCATGGCGCCCACTACGGCGGATCCCCCGATGCGCCGCCGGAGCGGTACGGCCCGGACACCTTATCCGCTGATCGCGCCGGCCGCCATCGCGCCTGCGGGCCTCCCGATCCGCCCGGCGGCCGGCGCCCTCCACCGGACGGCGGGCCCGGGGGCGGTGCCGTACGGCGCCGCGATCGCGGCGCCGTCAGGGGACGAGACGTCGGGGGACGAGACGTCGGGGGACGAGACAGAGAGAGGTACGAAGCGATGACCACCCGCTCCAGGCGTCTGGCGGCCCTCACCACCGCGATCATGCTCGGGACCGGTCCGGCCGCGTGCGGGTCCGACGAGCCGGGCTCCGGCATCGACGGCAAGACGGTGATCACCTTCTGGGACGACAACGGCGGCCCCGCCCGCACCCCGGTGTGGCAGCACATCATCGCCGAGTTCCAGGAGGCCCACCCGGACATCGAGGTCAAGTACGTCGGCGTCCCGATCTCCCAGGCGCAGCAGAAGTACGACGCCGCGATCGCCGGCGGCGACCTGCCCGACGTGGGCGGCGTCACCACCGCGATGCTGGCCAACCTGGTGGCGCAGGAGGCGCTGGACCCGGTGGACGACCTGATCTCCGGCGGCGCGCTGGACGGCAAGCTGAACGAGCAGGTCGTCAACACCGTCAAGGCGACCGTGCCGGACGGCGGGACCTACATGGTGCCGATGTCCACCAACATGGGCGTGTTCTGGTACCGGACGGACTGGTTCGCCGAGGCGGGCCTGGAGGTCCCCAGGAGCTGGGACGACTTCTACGCCGCGGCCGAGAAGCTGACCGACGCCGGCAGGAAGCGCTACGGCTACACCATCCGGGGCGGCGCGGGCTCGATCGCGCAGCTGCTCGAGGTGCTGTACGCCCAGTCCGGCATCACCGAGATCTTCGACGCCTCCGGCAGGTCCACGGTCAACGACCCGAGGAACGTGGCGGCGCTGGAGAGGTACGCCGCCCTCTACCGGAAGGTCACGCCCAGGGCCGACGTCAACAACGACTACGTGAAGATGATCGCGCAGTTCGACGGCGGCACCATCGGGATGGTGCAGCACAACCTGGGCTCGTACAACGACCACGTCAAGACGCTCGGCGAGGACCGGGTCGCGGCCATGGCCATGCCCGTGTCCGGAGGCGGCGCGCGGGTGATCCTGTCGAACCCGGTCACCGGCATCGGCCTGTTCGCCGCCGGAGAGAAGAAGGAGGCCGCGGCCAAGTTCGCCGAGTTCGCCGCCTCCAAGGCGATGAACAGCTACTGGGCGGAGAAGACCGGGCTGCTGCCGGCCAACACCGAGGTCAACGAGGAGGCCTGGCTCAAGGGTCAGCAGCACGTCGACATGGCGGTCAAGGTGCTCAACGACCCGGCGACCAAGGTCGTGCAGATGCCGTACTACCTGCCGGAGTTCAACACGATCACCAAGACCGCCGCGGAGCCGCAGTTCCAGAAGGTCCTGCTCGGCCAGCTGCCCGCCAAGGACTTCCTGGACGAGATGGCCGCCAGCCTGACCGAGGCCCAGGCCGCCTACGCCAAGCGCAACGGCGGCTGAGCTCCGCGGGGCCGGGCTCCGCCGCCCGACCCGGCGGAGCCCGGCCCCGCGGTTCCCCGGCACCCTGTCCCGGCCCCGCTCACCCCTCCCAGCGGCGCAGGCTGGGCCAGGCCAGCAGGCTGACCAGCAGCCGCAGGACGGCGCAGACGAACCAGGGCGCGACCAGCCCGTAGGCGTCGGCGACCAGGCCGCCGCAGACCGCGCCGAGGGGGATGGCGCCGAACGCGATCATCCGGCCCGCCCCGCCGACCCGGCCCAGCAGCTCGGCCGGGATCAGCCGCTGGCGGAGCGAGGAGGCCATCACGTTCCACAGCGCAACGGCCAGGGAGAAGACCGTGAACAGCGCGACCACGGTGACGGCGTTCCTGCCGACCAGGGCGATGGCCAGCCAGCTCAGCGGGATCACCAGCTGCACGCCGAGCGCGACCGGCCGGCCGCCGAGCCTGGTGACGACGCGGTCCGCGACCAGTCCGCCCGCCACGCCGCCGACCGCCATCGCGGCCACCAGCACGCCGTAGCCGCCGTCGCCGACGCCCAGCACGTCGCGGGCGAACAGCACCAGCGTGGCCAGGGCCATGGTCTCGCAGAAGTTCCCGGCCCCGGCGATCAGGGTGAGGGTGCGAGGCAGCCGGTTGCGGGCCAGCCAGCGCAGTCCCTCGCCGATCTCGGCGAGCATGCGCCCGCGCGGCCCGGTGCGCCCGACCGCGCCGTCCGCCCGGATCCGGATGATCATCAAGAGCGCCAGCAGGAACATGACCGCGTCCAGCCAGAACGGCAGCGGCATGGCCAGCGCGAACAGCGCCGAACCGAGCGGCGGACCGCCGAACTCCCGCAGCACCGAGTCGGTGGCCACCCGGCGTCCGTTGGCCGTCTCCAGCCGCGCCTTCGGCACGACGGAGACGATCAGCGCCTCGCTCGCCCCTGTGACCACCAGCCCGGCCGCGCCGACGCCGAAGGCCAGGACGAACAGCATCCAGATCCGGGCCGCGCCGAACGTCACCAGCAGCGCCAGCACGGCGACGAGCAGGACGTGCACGGCCTGGGCGGCCATCAGCAGGCGCCGCCGGTCGAACCGGTCGACCCAGGCGCCCGCCGGGAGGCTGAGCAGCAGCCAGGGCAGCGTGGCGGCCGCGGTGACGCCGGAGACGAGCAGGGGATCGCTCGTGGTCGCCGCGGCGAGCAGCGGCATGGCGGCGACGAGCGCGCCGTCGCCGAGCGTGGACAGGGCACCGGAGCCCCACAGGCGGCGCCAGTCCCGGCCCAGGCCCCTGACGGGCGGGGCTTCGGCGGGCAGGCCCTCGGCGGAGGCCGGAACGCCGGAAGAGGCGCCGGAAGAGGTGTCAGCGATGGTCATGCGGACAGGCTGCGCCGCGGCGGGCGGGCGGAGTTATCGTTTAGCCGGTTCTACAACGTCGGAGGGCTCGGTGGCGG
The DNA here is from genome assembly GCF_039534085.1 of Planomonospora alba. Taxonomy (NCBI): domain Bacteria; kingdom Bacillati; phylum Actinomycetota; class Actinomycetes; order Streptosporangiales; family Streptosporangiaceae; genus Planomonospora; species Planomonospora alba. The sequence goes on along the minus strand of NZ_BAAAUT010000041.1, from coordinate 30,080 downwards.
TCACCATCACACTGTCCCGGGCGGAGGTGGGGCGGGTCCGGTTCGCCGCCTCGCCGCTCGCCGAGACGGTCTTCGCCGTCAAGCTGCTGCTGCGGGACGGCGCGAACGCGGTCCACCACCGCTGGGCACGGCGGGCCAGGACGGCCCTGGCGGGCGATCCCGACCTGCCGTTCCTGGCCGCGATGATCTCCGGCTGCGTGCCGGCCTTCCTGCTGCCGCCGCCGGACGGCCCGGCGCCCGGCTTCGCCGAGGAGCTGGAGCGGGTGCGCGGCGCCCCGCACGACTACGTGCACGCCGAGCTCGACGGGGTCTTCGGGACGGGCCGCCGCCCGGCCCCGCACGCCGATCCGGCCGCGGTCCTGGAGCGGTCGGCCCGGGCGCTGGAGCGCTACCACGACCGGCTGATCGCCCCGCACTGGGGGCGGATGCGGGCGATCCTGCTCGCCGACCTCGAACACCGGGCGCGCGCCCTCGCGGAGCGCGGCGTCGAGGGCCTGTTCTCCGCCCTGCACGAGGACATCACCTGGCGGGAGGGCGACCTGGTGGTGGACGGGCGGCGCACGCCCGGCTCCTTCACCGTCGACCTGGGCGGGCACGGCCTGGTGCTCTTCCCGACGATCTTCTGCTGGCCGTACATCTGCATCGACATGGCGCCGCTGGCCGCCGGATCGCTGCGCTATCCGGCACGCGGGCTCGGCACGCTCTGGGAGCCCGCGGAGCCGGTGCCCGACGGGCTGGCCGCGGTGCTGGGCCGGACGAAGGCGGCGCTGCTGGAGGCGCTCGCCGAGCCGTGTCCCACCGGGGAGCTGGCCCGGCGGCTGGGCATCACGGCCAGCGCGGTCTCCCAGCACATGAGCGCACTGCGCCAGGCGGGCCTGGTGACGACCCGCCGCGACGGCCGCACGGCCCTGCACCTGCGCACCGAGCGCGGCACCCGCCTGACCCGGCCCTGAGACCGGTCCCGGGCGAGTGCGCGCGCAGGATCACCGGCGCATATAATTCGGTTGTTAGCTAAATAAGGAAGAAGTGATGAACGCGGTCTACGAGGCACTGGCGCATCCGACACGGCGCCGGATCCTCGCCCTGCTCCGGCAGGGCGAGATGTCCGCCGGTGAGATCGCCGCGCACTTCGACGTCGCCAAGCCGACGCTCTCCGGGCACCTGCGCATCCTGCGCGAGGCCGGCCTGGTGTACGGCGAGCGGCACGGCACGTCGATCGTCTACCACCTGCACCTGTCCCTGCTGGAGGAGTCCCTGGGGGCACTGCTCGACCTCTTCGAGATCGGCAAGACCGGGCCGGAGGCCCCCGCCCGGTCATCGCCGCCCTCCACCCCGCCCGAGAAAGCGAGGACGACGACCGATGACCGCGAACACCTCTGACCGCACGCGCATCGACCTGCGCCCCGGACTGATCGGCAGCGCCGTCGCGCTGCTCGTCTCGGCGGGCCTGTCCGCCTGGGGCTGGAGCACGATCCCCGACGGCGCGCGCATCCCGATGCACTGGAACGCCGCCGGGGAGGTCGACCGCTACGGGACCAAGGCCGAGGCCCTGCTCACGCCCCCACTGATCATGATCGGGATCTGCGTGCTCATGGCCGTGCTGCCGCTGGTCCTGCCCCGGCGGAAGGGCCTGGCGGGCTCGGCGCGCGCCTACACCGCGGCCTGGCTCGGCGTGCTCGTCCTGATCACCGGCCTGCACGCGGCCGGGATCGTCAACGCCGCGGGCGGCGGGATCCCCACCCCCCGGGTCGTCCTCGCCGGGGTCGGCCTGCTCCTGGTGGTGCTGGGCAACTACCTGCCGAAGACCCGGGCGAACTGGGCCGTCGGCGTGCGCACCCCCTGGACGCTGCAGAGCGAGCGGTCCTGGCGGCGCACCCACCGGCTGGCCGGGTGGCTCTTCGCCGGCTTCGGCCTGGTCCTGCTCGCCTTCGCCTTCCTGCTCCCGCTCCCGGCCGTGGCCCCGGTCGTCGTCGGCGGCGCCGTCGCCTGCGGGGTGGTCCCGGCCGCCTACTCCTGGTGGGTCTGGCGGGACGACCCCGACGCCGGCGGCAGGGAGTCCGCCCGGCGCTGAGCCCGCCCGGCGGCGGGCCGGCGGAGTGCGGGCCGGCGGAGTCCGGTCCCGTCCCGGGGCCCGCGGGGTGCGGCCCGCCCTCCACCGGCGCGGAGGGCGGGCCGCCGATCCGGTCCCCGGGACGGCGGCGGGCCGCCGTCCCGGGGACCGGAGGGGTCAGGCGATGAAGGTGCCGTCGACCCGGCGGGGCACGCCGAGCGGGTTGCCCTCGCGCAGCTCCGGCGGGAGCAGCTCGGCGGGCCAGTCCTGGTAGGTGGTGGGCACCAGCCAGCGGCGGATGGCGGCGGCGCCGACCGAGGTGTGCGCGGGGGCGCTGCTGGACGGCCACGGGCCGCCGTGGTGCATGGCCCAGCGCACGGCGACGCCGGTCGGCCAGCCGTTCCAGATCAGCCGGCCCGCCTTGCGGGTCAGCACCTCGACGACCCCGCCCGCCTCGGCCGGGTCGGTCCCGTGCACGGTCGCGGTGAGCGAGCCGTCCAGCCGCTCCAGCACGGCGGGCAGCTCCGCGGGGTCGCGGTAGGTCACCACGATCCCAGCCGGGCCGAAGCACTCCTCGGCCACCCGCGGCAGAGCGGCCGCGAAGGACTCCAGGTCGGTGGTGAACAGTTTGGGGGTCACCGCGTAGGCGCCCTCCCCGGCCCGGCCCTCGGCCAGCGGGGTGAGCTCGGCCAGGCGCTCCAGCTCGTGCAGGAAGCCCTCGCGCATGCGCTCGGTCAGCATGGGCCCGCCGGTGGTCGCGGCGACCGCGTCGGCGAGGGCGGACAGCAGCTCCGCGTCCTCGGGCACGAACAGCAGGCCGGGGTTGGTGCAGAACTGCCCGACGCCGAGGGTGAGGGAGGCGGCGAAGCCCTCGGCCAGGCCCTCGCGGCGGGCCGAGGGGAGCACGACCACGGGGTTGACGCTGCCCAGCTCGCCGTAGAACGGGATGGGGTCGGGCCGCTCGTCGATCATGGACTGGATCGCCTTGCCGCCGGGGATGGACCCGGTGAAGCCGACGCCGACCACATGGGGGTGCCGGACCACGCATCCGCCGGCCTCACGGCCCCGGACCAGGCCGAGCAGGGCCGCGTCCGGCAGGGCGCCCCGGATGACCTCGGCGGACAGCTCGGAGGTGCGGGGGTGACCGTCGTGGGCCTTGACCACCACGGCGCATCCGGCGGCCAGCGCGGAGGCGGTGTCGCCCCCGGCGACGGAGAAGGCGAAGGGGAAGTTGCTGGCCGCGTAGACGCCGACGACCCCGGGCAGCGGACGGTTCATCCGGCGCAGGTCGGGGGCGGGGGGCTCGGCGGTCGCGTGGTCGATGACCGCCTCGACGTACCCGCCATCGCGCAGCACCTTGGCGAAGAGCCGGAACTGCCCGGCGGCGCGGGCGACCTCGCCGCGGAGCCGGACCTCGCCCAGCGCGGTCTCGGCGTCGGCGACCCGCCACAGCTCCTCGACGTTCTTCTCCAGCGCGTCGGCCACGGCCTCCAGCACCTGGGCGCGGGCCTGCCCGGAGCCGCCGGACAGCTCCAGGGCGCGCTCGGTGGCGGGCGTCTCCCGCCAGGCCCGCCCGGCGGCGTGGGCCGCGCGGACGATGGCCTCCGCCTCCGCCGCGGAGGTCGCATGGAAGGGATCGCCGACGGTCTCGCCGGTCCGGGGGTCATATGAGTGGATCATCGGAAACCTTTCTCACCGGGGGCGGCCACAGCGCTCGGGCATCGGGCCACCCTCTAAGGTAAGCGCTTTCCGTGCGCCGTGCCACCTCACCTCGCGGCCCGACCCGCGCCGCGGGATGAGGCGGGGACGACCGGACCGTACCGGAGAGGGCTGACACGCGGCCCGGCCCGGCGCGGTCACCGCCGCGAGCTGGTCCCATAGGGGAACGGGTATCGCTGCCGGACCGATACCGGTATTGGACGCCGACCGGGCGGATCTGGTTCGCTGCTGCCCTCCGGCGGACACCGCCGCCGCCCTCCGGCGGACGGGAGCGAGGGCGGGAACGACGGCGAGGGCCACGGACGAGAGCGAGGACACGGCATGCGGCATCCCCGCGCCCGCCGCCTTCCGGCGGCACTCGGAGCGACCGTGCTGACGGCCGCCCTCCTGACGGGTTGCACCGCCCCCGGCACGGGCGCCGCCCCGGCGGCCTCCCCGCCTCCACCGGCCGCGCCGCCCTCCCCCGCCGCATCGCCGTCCCCCGCATCGCCGGGCACGTCCGCTCCGGCGTCCGCTCCGGCACCCGCACCGGCGCCCGGCCAGGCCGCCGCCCGGCGGGAGCTGCGCGCGCTGGAGGCCTCCTTCGGGGGCCGCATCGGCGCGTACGCCCTGGACACCGGAACCGGGGCGGCGGTCTCCCACCGGGCGGACGAGCGCTTCCCGCTGCTGTCCACCTTCAAGGCCGTGGCGGCCGCCGCCGTGCTGCACCGGGCCCGCACCGCCGAGCCCGGCCTGATGGAGGAGAGGGTGCGCTGGACGGCCGCCGACCTCCAGGCGCACTCCCCGGTCACCGGCGAGCACGTGCAGGACGGGCTGACCGTCGCCGAGCTGTGCGAGGCCGCCATCACGCAGAGCGACAACACCGCCGCCAACCTGCTGCTGGCGCGGATCGGCGGACCCGCGGGCCTGACCCGCTACCTGCGCGCGCTGGGCGACACGGTCTCCCGCCTGGACCGGCGGGAGCCCGGCCTCAACGACTGGCGCCCCGGGGAGAGGCGGGACACCACCACCCCCGCCGCCATCGCCGGCACCCTGCGCGCCCTCGCGGTCGGCGACGCGCTCCACCCGCGGGACCGGGAGCGGCTGAACGGCTGGCTGCGCGCGAACCGGACCGGCGACGCGCGCATCCGCGCCGGCCTGCCGAAGGACTGGACCGTCGGCGACAAGACCGGCACCGGCGGGACCTACGGCACCGCCAACGACGTCGCCGTCGTCCGGCCCGCCGGGGACGCGGCGCCCATCGTCATGGCGGTCTACACCAACCGCCGGTCCGCCGGCGCCGCCCGCGACGACAGGGTCGTCGCCGAGACCGCCGCCGTCCTCGCCCGCGCCCTCGGCAGGCTCCCCCGGGCCGTGTCCTCGCCGTGACGGGCACCGGTCGTCAGTGACGCCCCGCGCCTCCGGCGGGGGACCGGTAACCCGGGACGTCCTCGAGGCGGTGGTAGACGGGCAGGCCGCGCTCCCGGGCGATCCGTACGTCCTGGTCTGCGCCGGTGGACTCGCCGGGCAGGCGCAGCACCGCGTCGCAGTGCCGCAGCAGGCGTTCCGCCGTGGGGTACATGATCTGTTCGGCGACCGGGTCGGCCGGCCCCGTGCCGCCCGCGCCGCGCAGCACGGGAAGCGCGACCCACTCCCCGATCATCGGAACGTGACCGCTGCGGAAGATCGGCCACGCCGCCTCCTCCAGCCGAGCAAGGTTGCGCGCCATCAACTCCGGGTCGTCACCGGTTCCTGAGCGGTAGGGGCCTGCGATCAGAATGAGCATGGCACCGACCATAACGTGAAAGAATCGGCAAAAACAAGGAGAAATGTGCATGCTTGCCGCTCAGCGCCGTGACCTGCTGCTCGAACGCCTGCGGACGGACGGCCGGATCATCGCCAAGGACCTCGCCGCCGAACTCGGCATGTCGGAGGACAGCATCCGCCGTGACCTGCGGGATCTCGCGACGGCGGGCCTGTGCCAGCGCGTGTACGGCGGCGCCCTGCCCGCCTCCCCCGCGATCGCCGACTACACGGCGCGCCAGAGCGTCCAGGCGTCCGGCAAGCAGCGGGTGGCGGCCGCCGCCGCCGCGCTGGTCGGGCCGGGCAGTACCGTGATCATCGACGGCGGAACGACCGCGCTGGCCGTCGTGCGCGCCCTGCCCGCCGACCTCCGGGCCACCGTCGTGACGCACAGCCCGACCGTGGCGAGCGCGCTGGGCGACCACCGGGACGTGGAGGTCTATCTGATCGGCGGACGGCTGTTCAAGCACTCGATGGTCGCCTGCGGCGCCGCCGCCGTGGAGGCCGCACGCGGGCTGCACGCCGACCTCTTCCTGCTCGGCGTGACCGGTGTGCACCCCGAGGCGGGGCTGACCACCGGCGACGCCGACGAAGCCGCGATGAAACGCGCCCTGGCGCGCCAGGCCGCGGACACCTACGTGCTGGCGAGCTCGGAGAAGATCGGTGCGGCGTCCCGGTTCGCCGTGCTGCCGCCGGGCGAGGTCGCCGGAGTGATCACCGACGCGAGCGAAGACGATCCGACGGTGCGGGCACTGGACATACCGGTCCTCCACGCCCCGTGACGCCCGCCGCGCGGCGGGCGCCGCACGCCATCACGCGGCGCCGCGTCGCCGGTCCGTCCGGGGACATGCTCGGGTCCCGGCTACGCCGAGGCCGCCTGGACGGTCTCGCGGGCCCAGCGGTAGTCGGCCTTGCCCGCCGGGGAGCGGACCATCTCGTCGACGAAGGCGAAGGTCCGCGGGACCTTGTAGCCGGACAGCCGGGTGCGGCAGTGCGCGTCGAGCTCCTCGGCCGTCGGGGAGGCGCCGGGCCGGGGCTCGATCACCGCGGCGACCCGGCTGCCCCAGCGCTCGTCGGGCACCCCGGTGACGACCGCGTCGAAGACCGCGGGATGGCCCTTGAGGACCGCCTCGACCTCCTCCGGGTAGACCTTCTCACCGCCGGTGTTGATGCAGACCGAGCCCCGGCCGAAGATCGCGACGGTGCCGTCCTCCTCGACCGCGGCCATGTCCCCGGTGAGCAGCCAGCGCGTCCCCGCCGCGTCGGTGACGAAGGTGCGGCGGGTCTTGGCCTCGTCCCGGTAGTAGCCCAGCGGGATGTGCCCGCTCCGGGCGACCGTGCCGATCTCCCCGGAGCCGGGCTTGACCGGCGTCAGGGACTCGTCGAGCACCGCCAGGCCGGAGGTGGCGTTCGGCCGGTAGCGCAGCCCGGTCTCCGGCGAGGAGCCCGGGACCGCCGAGGCGGTGTAGCCGGACTCGGTGGAGCCGAAGTTGTCGAGGATCATCACGTGCGGCAGCAGCTCCTGGAGCCGGTCGCGGACCGCCCCGGTCAGGATCGCCCCGGTGGAGCTCAGCACGCCCAGCGACGACAGGTCGTAGGAGCCCGCGGCGAGCGCCTCGGCGAGCGGCCGGGCCATCGCGTCGCCGGTGATGTTGATTGTGAAGACCTTCTCCCGCTCGATCGCGCGCAGCACCTCCACCGGGTCGAAGCGGCGGACGTAGACCATGGTGCCGCCCATCCACCAGGTGATGAAGGTGGCCATCTGGGCCGCGCCGTGCATCAGCGGGGCGGCCGCCAGCATGACCAGCGGCCCGGCCGCGCGCGCCTGCTCGACGACGGCCTGCGGGGTGGGGAGCGGGTCACCGTACGGGTTGCCGCCGCCGAAGGCGAAGAACAGGTCCTCGGCCCGCCACATCACGCCCTTGGGCATGCCGGTCGTGCCGCCGGTGTAGATGATGTAGAGGTCGTCCCCGGATCTGTCCGGGAAGCCGCGCGTCTCCGGCTGTCCCGCCAGCGCGATCTCGTACGGCACCGCCGCCGTGATCCTCGACGGGCCGCCCACCGCGACCAGGTGGGTGAGCGTGGGCACCCGGGGCGCGACGGCCGCCACCCGGTCGTCGAACTCCACGTCGAACAGCAGGGCCGTGATCTCGGCGTCGGTGTAGAGGTAGAGCAGCTCCGCCTCGACGTAGCGGTAGTTCACGTTGACCGGCACCGCCCGCAGCTTGAGCGCGGCCAGCAGCGCGGCGATGTACTCCACGCCGTTGTAGAGGTGGATCCCGACGTGCTTTCCCGGTCCGGCCCCGTGCGCGGCCAGGTGGTGCGCGAGCCGGTTGGCGTGCGCGTCCAGCTCCGCGTAGGTCATGCGGCGCCCGCCGCAGACGACGGCGACGCGCTCCCCGATCGCGTCCGCGAGTCCTTCGAACAGATCTGCGTGGTTGAACTCCATCGGGGGCTCCTCAACCGGCCGGTGCGGCCTTCGTGATCCGTGCTGTCCCTGGGTGCTGTCCCTGTGTCCGTGTCGTCCTCGCGGCCGCCGGCCGCCTGTCGTGTCCCGGGCGCTCCGCGCCCGCTACGGCCGGTCGGCGCCGACCACCCACATCGCGAAGAACTGCGAGCCGCCCCCGTAGGCGTGCCCGAGGGCCCGGCGGGCCCCGTCGACCTGGTGCTCGCCCGCCATCCCCCGGACCTGCAGCGCCGCCTCGGCGAACCGGATCAGCCCGGAGGCGCCGATCGGGTTGCTGGACAGCACGCCGCCGGAGGGGTTCCACGGGATGTCGCCGTCCAGCTCGGTGGCCCCGGACTCGGTGAGCTTCCAGCCCTCCCCCTCGGCGGCGAAGCCGAGGTTCTCCAGCCACATCGGCTCGTACCAGGAGAACGGCACGTAGACCTCGGCCACGTCGATCTCCCTGCGCGGGTCGGTGATCCCGGCCTGCCGGTACACGTCCGCGGCGCAGTCGACGCCCGCCTGCGGGTTCACCGCGTCGCGGCCCGCCCGGAAGATCGGCTCGGAGCGCATCGCCGTGCCGTGGACCCAGGCCGGGGTGCCGGTGACCGCCTTCTCCGAGGCCAGCACCAGCGCGCACGCGCCGTCGCTGGACGGGCAGGTCTCCAGGTAGCGGATCGGCTCCCAGAGCATCGGGGTCGACTCGACCATCGCCCGGTCGATGCCGGGGATCTTCAGGTGGGCGTAGGGGTTCCTCAGCGCGTTGAGCCGGTCCTTGACCGCCACCAGCGTGCCGATGTGGCCGGGCGCGCCGGAGCGGCGCATGTACTCGCGGATGTGCGGGGCGAAGTAGCCGCCCGCCCCGACGACCAGCGAGGCGTTGAACGGCCCGTGCGTGGACAGCGCCCAGGTGGCGTTGGATTCCGACTGCTTCTCGAAGGCGACCACCAGCACCCGGTCGTGCACGCCGCCCTGGACGAGGGAGGCGCCGACCAGCGCGGTGGAGCCGCCGACCGAGCCCGCGGTGTGCACGCGCGTCATCGGCTTGCCGGCCGCGCCGAGCGCGTCGGCCAGGTACGCCTCGGGCATCATCACGCCCTCGAACAGGTCGGGCGCCTTGCCGATGACGACCGCGTCGATGTCCTTGAAGGTCAGCCCGGCGTCCTCCAGTGCCCGGACGGCGGCCTCGCGGACCAGCCCGGCGATCGAGACGTCCCAGCGCTTCGTCCGGTACTCGGTCTGCCCGACCCCGATGACCGCGCAGCGGTTTCCGCTCATGGCTCAGCCCTCCATCACGGCGACGAGGTTGTGCTGCAGGCAGGGGCCGCCGGCGGCGTGCCCGACCGTGCGGCCCGCGGTGCCGTCGGTGATCCGCCGGGCCGCCTCGCCGATCCGGATCAGGCCGGTGGCCATGACGGGGTTGGCGGCCAGCGGGCCGCCGCTCGGGTTGACCTCGGTGGCGGGGGGAAGGGCGAGGGCCTCGCGGAGGACGGGCTCCTCGTGACTGAACTGCACGTGCAGCTCGGCGACGTCGACGCCACCCTTGCCGACCCCCGCCGCGCGTGCGGCTTCGGCGGCGGAGGCCGGCCGGGCGAGGTCTCTCATGCCCAGGTAATGCGGATCTATGCGATGGGCGATGCCGGTGATCCAGGCGGGGCGCTCGCACACCCGGCGGGCGAGGTCGCCGGCCGCCAGCACCACCGCGGCGGCGCCGTCGGCGGGCGGCGCGATGTCGTACGGCCGCAGGGGGGCGACCACCGCCTCCTCCCCTTCCGGGTCGGGCAGGTCGAGGGCGTAGGGGTTGGCCCGGCCGGCGGCCCGGCTGCGCCGTACGACCTCGTCCAGCTCGGCCCGGTCCGCGCCGCGCGCCGAGGCCGCCAGCGCGGCGTAGGAGATCTGGTCCAGGCCGAGCGGGGCCAGGTAGTAGGGGTCGAGCTGGAGGGTCATCAGCCGGTACGGGTCCACCGCCTGGGAGGGTTTGCCGAAGCCGTAGACCAGCGCCGAGTCGACGTCGCCGTGCTGGAGCCGGACCCACGCCTCGTACAGCGCCCAGGCGGCGTCCATCTCCACGTGGCTCTCGGAGATCGGCGGCCAGGCGCCGAGCGCGTCGAGCGCGGAGACGAACGAGAACGGCGCCCCGGCCAGGTAGTCGCAGCTGCCCGAGCAGGTGAAGCCGAACGTGCGCAGGCCCGACCGGCGGCGCACCTCCTCGATCACCGGCAGGAGCAGCTCCGGCTCGCTCAGCCCCTCGTCGACCGCGCTGTGCCGGGTCTGCGCGAACGCCACGACGGCCACCTCACGCATCTGGCGCCCCCCTACAGTTCCGCGTCCGGCTCGCCCGTGGGGGCGAACCACCTGATGTTCTGCATCGAGTGCGGGGCCGGGACCCGCTCCTCCGGCGGCACCCAGACGGCCCGCACCCGCATGCCCTGCCGCACCTCGTGCGCGGGCACACCGCCGACCAGCGCGATCATCGGGATGTCCGCGCCGTCGAGCTGGATGTAGGCCGAGACGAACGGCACCTCGGGGGCGCGCGGGTCGGGCAGGTTGTTGATCGCGAAGGTGGTGACCGTCCCGGTGTCGGGCAGCCGGACCTCCTCGGTGATCGGCACGCCGCACTCGGGGCAGGACAGGCGGTAGGGCACGTAGACCTTGCCGCAGGAGCCGCACCGGCAGCCGAGGAACACCCCGTCGGCCACGCCCTCCAGGAAGCGGGCCAGCGCCCGGCCGGGCCGCAGCCGGTAGTCCGCGCGGACCGGGGAGACGATCCTCGTGACCTCGGGGACGAAGCCCTCGATGTCGGTGATGTGGCCCGAGCGCTCGGCCCGCCAGCGGGGGCGGACCCGCAGGCCGGGGCGCATGGCGCGGGCGTCGCCGGCGTCCACCGCGTGGACCAGCGCGGTGTCCGCGCCGTCCAGGCGGATCAGCGCCCAGGCGAACGGCCGGTCCAGGGGGTGGCCGGGCAGGGGCGCCTGCACCCAGGCCCAGCTCTCCACGGTCCCGGCCGGGCCGACCTCGGTGAACTCCCCGGTCACCTCCTCGCCGGTGTCCGGGTCGTGCTCCAGCGGCGGCACCAGGACCCGGCCGCCGGCCGTACGGACCCCGACGATCCGCGCGTCCCGCAGCTCGGTGAGGAAGCGCCCGATCACCGGCCCGGTGGTGCGCGTGTAGCCGCCGGGGAACTCCAGGACGTGGTCGGCGACCGTCTCCCCGGTCGCGGGTCCCGCCTCAGATGGCACGGTCATGTCCCTCCCAGTAGGGGTCGCGCAGCCGTCGTTTGAGGAGCTTGCCGTTGGGCTCGCGCGGCATCCGCTCGATGAAGTCGACGGACTTCGGCCACTTCATCTTCGCCAGGCGGCCCTCCAGGGAGGCGAGGAGCTCGGCGGCCAGCTCGGGGGACGGCTCGACGCCGGGCGCGGGCTCGACCACGGCCTTGATCTGCTCGCCCCACTCCTCGTCGGGGATGCCGAACACCGCCACGTCGCCGACCTTCGGGTGGACCATCAGCTCGTTCTCGATCTCGGCCGGGTAGATGTTGGCCCCGCCCGAGATGATCATGTCGGCCTTGCGGTCGCAGAGGAAGAGGTAGCCCTCCTCGTTCAGGTAGCCGATGTCGCCGACGGTGAAGAAGTCCCGCAGCCGGTTCGCCTCCGTCTTGGCGGCGTCGCCCTTGTACTCGAAGGAGGCGCCCGCCATCTTGATGTAGACCGTGCCGGGGGTGCCGGCCGGGACGGGCTCGAGGTCCTCGTCCACGATGAGGATCTCGCTGATCGGCCAGGGCGTGCCGACGGTGCCGGGGTACTTCTTCCAGCCCTCGGGGGTGGCGAGCGTGCCGCCGCCCTCGGTGGCCGCGTAGTACTCGTAGACGACGTCGCCCCACCAGTCGAGCATCGCCCGCTTGACCGGGACCGGGCAGGGCGCTGCGGCGTGGATCATCCACCTCAGCGAGGACAGGTCGTAGCGGCGCCGGGTCTCCTCCGGGAGCGCGAGCAGGCGCTTGAAGTGGGTGGGGACCAGGTGCGAGTTGGTGACGCGGTACCGCTCGCAGAGCCGGAGCATCTCCTCGGCGTCCCAGCGGTCCATGTAGACGAGGGTGTGGCCCATGTGCAGCGCCGTGCCGCCGAACTGGGTGACGGCGGTGTGATAGCTCGGCGAGGTGACCAGGTGCGCGTTCTCCTTGCCGGGGGTGATGCCGAACAGGGAGAGCAGGAACGTCATCAGCTCGGCCGAGTCGTCCGGGTCCAGGCCGCTCAGCGGGCGGCGCACGCCCTTGGGCCTGCCGGTGGTGCCGGAGGTGTAGTGCATGGTGGCGCCCGCCGTGCGGCCGGGCGGCGGGGTGTCCGGGCGGCCGTCGGTCAGGTCCGCCGTCGGCCGGGCCCCGCCGACGCGGCCGAAGGCGAAGACGCGGTCGGCGGCGATGCCGGACTCGGCGGCCCCGCGCATGCCGTCGGCGGCGTACCGCTCGTGGACGAAGAAGGCCTTGGCCTCGCTGTCGGCGACGATGTAGCCGATCTCAGGGCCGGTCAGGTGCCAGTTGACCGGCGTGTAGTACCACCCGGCCTGCAGCGCCGCCAGATAGAGCACCAGGCCGTCCGCGCCGTTCGGGACCAGGCCGCAGATGCCGTCACCGGCTTTCAGGCCCAGCTCCCGCAGGCCGTGGACGAGGCGGTTGGCCCGGGCCAGCAGGTCGCCGGCGCGGTGTTCGGTGCCGTCCGGATCCACGGCCGCGATCCAGTCCGGGTCCGCCTGCGCCAGTCTCCAGAAACCGAGCGTGCCCATCGCGAGGTCCCCTCTGGTCGGAAGACACCCGGGCCACCGGAGCGAGACGCGCCCCGAGTCGCGGCTGGACACCGGCGGAACGGGAGGCCGTGCACGAGAACGTGTTCTTGTGCGCACGGGCAGAGTAACCCGGCCACCGCCGCCTAACAAGCGTTTGATTATCAAGCCTGAGCCGATATGGGCTTTACCTTTTCCTCACCAATGGCACCGCCGTCGTCACTCTCCGTTGCTATAAGGTAAGGAGAGAGTCAAGTTTTGGGACCAAACTGCTTATTTGTTCCGAATGGGAATTTTGCTCGGCGAAGATGAAGGCCGAGAGACAGCGTCCCCTAGCTGGGCTCATACTGACCAGCCGCCGTCTCCGCTATGGGGAGATCATGCGTTTCACCAAGTCCCTGGCAGCCGCCGGTGCCCTCGGCCTCGCCGTACTGACCGCTGCCCCGGCGTCCGCCGACGACATCGACGGCGTCCCGACCGAGTCAGCTGTCAGCACGACGGAGGCGCAGGAGAACCTCGACGCCGCCTTCACCGAGTCCGCCGCGGACGCCCCTGCCGAGGCCCCCGAGGCCCCGGCCCCCGCCCCCGAGGCGGAGCGCCAGTCCGCCGCCGACCCGGAGCCCGCCGGCCCGGAGCCCGCCCCCGCGCCCGCCCAGCCGGAGCCCGCCGCCGAGCCCGCCGCCGAGCCCGCTCCCGCGCCGGCCCCGGCCGAGATCACTCCCGCCCAGCCGGAGGAGAGCGCCCCCGCCACCGGCGGTTCGGGGCCGAAGACCCCGCCCGGCGACGTCGTGGACGTCAAGCGGCCGCTCATCGACTCGGCCGTCGTCACCCCCGGCGCCGTCGTCCGCGGCGGCGCCTACACCGTGACCGTGCGCACCTCCGACGTGCCGAACGGCGCCCGCGTCTTCGTCCGCGGCATCGGCGGCAAGAGCGCCGCCGGCCTCGTCCGCGCCGGCAGGGCCGTCGTCAAGCTGACCGTCCCGGTGAACACCCGCCTCGGCGAGCACACCCTGCGGGTCAGCGTCACCGGCGCCATGCCGGTCAACACCTGGGCGGTGGTCAAGCCCGCGCCGGTCGCCGCGCTGGACCTCCGGCTCGACCCGGCCAAGCGCCTGCCCGGGCAGAGCTACCAGGCCGTCATCACCACCAAGAAGGCCAAGCCCGGCACCGTGGTCACCGTCAAGGACCCGGGCGGCCGCGCCTACCGCGCCAAGCTCGACGCCCGGGGCACCGCCCGGATCACCCTGACCGTGCCCAAGGGCACCCGCCCCGGCCGCCACGCGGTCTCGGCCTCGCTCCCGGACGGCGCCTGCGACTCCGCCACGCTGACCGTCGTCAAGCCGGCGCCCCGCGCCGGCCGGATCGCCCTGGACCTGACGCCGGACACGATCACGGCGGGCGGGAAGTTCACCGCCCTGGTCGCGACCACGTACGTGGCGCCCGGTACCAAGGTCACCATCTACGACCCGGCCGGCAAGCCGTTCACCGTCAAGGTGGACAAGAACGGCACCGCCATCAAGAAGTTCCACGTCCCGTCCAGCACCGACGCGGGCTCCTACTGGTTCACCGCCAAGCTGCCCACCGGGCAGAAGTCCTCGGCCAAGCTGACCGTCCTGACGTGGAAGGCCAGCGTCAGCCACGGCTACACCCCGCGGGGCGGCGCGCAGACCGGCGGCGGGCTCGCCGGGCGCACCCTCGCCGCGGCCCCCTCCGCCACCGGCGGCTCCACCCTCGGCGCCCTGGTGCTCGGCGGCTCGCTGCTCGCGGGCGGCTCCGGCGCGGCGCTGTTCGCGCGCCGGTCCGGCCGGCAGGGCTGAGCCCCGCCGTCCCGGGTCGCGGGCCGCTCCGCCCGTGACCCGGACCCCGCCGTCCGGGCCCCGCGTCCGGCCGGCCGGACGCCGCCCACGCCCGACCACCCGACCCGAGGCAGGTGACCCGGCCATGTCCGGCCCCACTCCGTCCAAGCGCCGCATCGCCCTCACCACGGGAGCGGCTCTGTCGATCTTCTGCGGTGTGCTCGTCACCGGAGCCGCGCTGGCGGACGACCCCCCGTCCCCCCTCCCGGCGCGGGGGGCGGCCACCTCCGGCGCCACCGCCACCGCCTCCGCCGAACCCGGGGCGTCCGCCTCCTCCGGCTCCGGCGCTGACGAGTCCCCCGCGGCCGAGGCCACCGCCCCGGCGGCCGGGAAGCCCGCGTTCGCCGCCGCCGAGCCGCTGGCCGCCGCCGAGCCGGTCGCCATCGACATCCCCGCGATCGGGGTGAAGGGCGCGCCGATCGACCCGGTCGGCCTCAACGCCGACCAGACCGTCGAGGTCCCCCCGCTGAACCGCCCCGAGCTGGTCGGCTGGTACAAGCACCGCCCGACGCCCGGCGAGGCCGGCCCCGCCGTGCTGCTCGGTCACGTGGACGCCTACGGCGAGCCGGCGGTCTTCGCCAGGGCGCACGCCCTCGCCCCCGGCGACACGATCAAGGTCAGGCGCGCCGACGGCCGCACCGCCGTCTTCGCCGTGGACGAGCTGGAGCGGGTGGACAAGGACGCCTTCCCCACCGACAAGGTGTACGGCGAGACCTCCGCCGCCGAGCTGCGGCTGATCACCTGCGGGGGCGCCTTCGACGAGGCGACCGGGCACTACGAGGACAACGTCATCGTCTACGCCCACCTGGTGGGCTGAGCCGCGGGCGGCCTCTGGCGGGGCGCGCCGTACGGATCTAGGATTACCGACCAAGCGCTTGCCCCAAGCGGAGGTCGCCCGTGGAACAGCTCCCGATCAGCACGCCGCACTGCCGGATCGAGCGCGACGGCCACGTCGTCGTCGTGACCATGGACCGGCCCGAGGCCAGGAACGCCCTCTCGACGGACATGCTGGTCGGCCTCGCCGACGCGTGGGCCTACGTCTCGGACGAGCCCGGGGTCCGCGTCGCCGTGCTGACCGGCGCGGGTGGCACCTTCTGCGCGGGCGCCGACCTCAAGGCCATGGGCCGCCCCTCCTCCGACCCCCGGGTCGCCGAGCGGGCCGCGCGGATCCCCGACTACCACTGGAAGGGCCTGCTGCGCGACCCCGGCGCGCGGCCCGCCAAGCCGATCGTCTGCGCGGTCGAGGGCCACGCCGTGGCCGGCGGCACCGAGCTGCTCGTCGGCACCGACCTGCGCGTGGTCGCCGAGTCGGCCACGCTCGGCCTGTTCGAGGCGCGCCGCGCGCTGTTCCCGATGGGCGGCTCGGCGGTGCGGCTCCCCCGCCAGATCCCCTACGCCTTCGCCATGGACGTCCTGCTGACCGGCCGGGCGGTCACCGCCCGTGAGGCGCTGGCCATGGGCCTGGTCAACCGGGTCGTCCCGGACGGCACGGCCCTGGAGGCGGCGCTGGAGCTCGCCCGGCAGGTCGCCGCGTGCGGGCCGCTGGCCGTACAGGCGATCCTGCGCGCCTACCGGGAGACCGAGGGGCTGCCCGAGGCCGAGGCGCTGAAGGTCTCCGACGCCATCGGCTGGCCGGTGATCGGCTCCGAGGACGCCAAGGAGGGCTCCCTGGCCTTCCGCGAGAAGCGCCCCCCGGTCTACCGGGGCGAATGAGGCGCCCGGCCGCGCGCTCCGGGCGGACACTGCCGGCGCTACACTCCCGCCGGGAAGGCACCGGTACGGCGCAGCTTGAGGGGAAGCTCACACATGGCCTGGTTGATGCTGGCGGGGGCGATCGTCTCGGAGATCCTGGCCACCACCGCGCTCAAACTGAGTGACGGCTTCTCCCACAAGGGCTGGTCGCTGCTCGTGGTGGCCGGGTACGGCACGGCGTTCTTCCTGCTGGCCC
Source organism: Planomonospora alba (assembly GCF_039534085.1). Taxonomy (NCBI): domain Bacteria; kingdom Bacillati; phylum Actinomycetota; class Actinomycetes; order Streptosporangiales; family Streptosporangiaceae; genus Planomonospora; species Planomonospora alba. The sequence goes on along the minus strand of NZ_BAAAUT010000041.1, from coordinate 13,503 downwards.
AGGCGCTGAAGCTGCAGATGGAGATGGGTACCGCCTACGCCGTCTGGTCGGGGGTGGGCACCGCCGCCATCGCCGCCATCGGCGTGCTCTTCCTCGGCGAGAACCTCAGCGTCGCCAAGGTCGCCGGCATCGTCCTGATCATCGCCGGCGTGGTGGTCCTCAACCTCGCCGGAGGCGGCGCCCACTGAGCCTCCGGGGCGGCGGCTCCGGGACCACCGGCGTTCTCCGGGATGGTCGTCTTCGCCGCATACCGGGCTGACCACAACAATCGAATCAACCGCGACGATCGCCGATATCTCTTGATCATCGCCGCTGGGCATCCCTTGCCTGGCCGCCCTCGTCCGAGGGCCGCTCCAGCCGTCCCGCCCGCCGACCGGCCGGGCGCGCCGCGCAACCGGCACACCCTGTTCTCCGTGCCGATGCAGTTCCGGGGCCCGCTCCTGGGCGGCGGCGCGGTCGCGGCCACGGTCAGCGTGATCATCGGCTGACGGGCGCCCGGCCGTCGCCGAGGACGCGGCCGGGCGCGGGAGCCGTCGAGGCGGCTACACCCCCTGGGGAACCGGCCTGCCCGCGGCCCGGCGCCGGCCGATGATGATCAGCGCGCCGCCACCGGCCAGGCCCGCGACCGCCCCGGCGGCGAGGTAGCGCGCGCCGTCACGCTGGGTGGCGTACTCGTCCCGGTCGGACTCGGCGTAGGACGTGTGCCGCCCGGCCTCCTGCTTCAACTCCTCGTGGCGGGCCGGGTCCGCCTCCTTGACGGACTCCGCCTCGTTCAGCAGCGCGCCCGCCTCCGCCAGGTGCGACTCCAGCCGCTCCTGGGTCTCGGCGGCCCGGGAGAACGCCAACACGCTCACGCCCGCGGCGACCAGGGCCGCCACCAGCAGCCCGGCCCCGAGCCACGACATCCACCTCACTGCGATCTTCCTTCCGCACGTACCGGTGTGCCCTCCGGTCGTTCCGGGCGGCACGCAGAGAACGGTAGCCCCGTACGGCAGCCGGGCACGCCCGCCGTACGGGTGACCCGGCCTCCCCCGGGCGGGGGACCGGCGGGCGCGCCGACGGGGCGGCCGGGAGCCGGGCGGCCGCGGTGCCAGGGCAGGGACGGCGCGCACCGCCCTCTCTCAGGTCAGCTGGACGAGCACCGACCCCGCGATGAGAAGCGCGAGGCCGCCGAGGCGCGGCCCGGTGAGCGGGCGTGCGGGCAGGCGGAACAGACCGCGGTCGTCGATGGCGGCCGAGGCCGCCTGCTGCCCGGTCACGGTGAGCGCCACGGTGGTGGCGGCGCCGATCTCCGGTATGAGCATGAAAGTCGCCGTCACGTACGCCGCGGCGCAGGCACCGCCGAGCCAGCCCCACCACGGCATCCCGCTCAGCGGCCGGAGGCGCGGCCGCGGGGTGCGGCGGAGGGCGAGCAGGAGCAGCAGGACCACGAGGATCGTCAGCGTCGCGACGATGAAACTGATCGTCGCCACGGTCATCGGCTGCTCCAGGTCCCTGCGGAGCTGGGCGTTGATCGCGCCCTGGACGGGCAGGGCCGCACCGGCGACGAGACCGAGCGCGATCCAGCCCCACTGCCCGGCGCCGCCCGTCCCGGCCGCCACGGCGGGCACGGCGGGCGCGGTGGCCGTCCCGGCGGAGCCGCCGACGGGCCCGGCGGCAGGCTGCGCGGCCGGGGCGGACGAGGCGGAGGGCCGCGCGGCGCGCTGGCTGCGGATGACCACGGTGATGCCGGCCAGCACGGCGGCGGCGCCGAGCACGACGCCCGCGCTGAGCGGCTTGCGCGGCACGCCCAGCACGCCCAGGAGGTCCAGCGCGAGGGAGGCGGACATCTGGCCGGTGACGAACAGCCCGACCGCGGCCAGGGCGCCGAGCCTGGGGAACAGGAGGATCCCGCTGGTGATGTAGAGCGGGCTGGCCAGACCGCCGAGCAGGTGCCAGAGCGGCACGTCGGGAACGAGGCGGGCCGCGCCGATCCCGCCGACCGCGACGGCCGGCACGGCCAGCAGGGCGGTGGCCACCCCGAGCTGCAGGGCGGACGCGCCGTACGGCGTGCCGACGGCCTTGTTGAGCTGAAGGTTCACCGAGGCCTGCACCGCCAGCAAACAGCCGATGAGCAGTGCCGCGGCGAGGAGCACAGCGTGCATGAGAGCCTCCGAACGCGATAAGCGGACATGATGTCCGTTTGAACCCAGGCAAGGGTACGCCTCAAATGGACAGCGTGTCCACATCGCGACGGGGGCCGTACGATGGACGCATGGACGACAGGCTCACGGGTGCCGGCGGGGATCCGGTGGACGGGAAGGCGCCGGATCACCCGGCCGCGCCGGCCGGCCGCGCCGGCCGCGAGCTTCCCGTGCTCGGGCCCGGGACCGCCGCGCGGTCCCGGCCCCCGGTGCGGGAGCGCTCGGACGCCGCGCGCAACCGGGCCCGGGTGCTCGCGGCGGCGGAGCGGCTGTTCGCCACGCGGGACGCCCGGCAGGTCACGATGGACGAGATCGCGCGCGCCGCCGGCGTGGGGCGGGCCACGCTGTACCGGCGCTATCCCGACCCCGCCTCCATCGCCCTGGCCCTGCTCGACGAGCACGAGCGGCGCCTGCAGGAGCACATCCTGGGCGGCGCGCCGCCGCTCGGCCCCGGCGCCTCCCCCGCCGACCGGCTCGCCGCCTTCTACGCGGCCTCGATCGACCTGCTGGAGCAGCACCTCCATCTGGCGCTGGGCGCGGAGACCGGCGGGACCAGGTTCGCCACCGGCGCCTACACGTTCTGGCGGGCCCATGTGCGCATGCTGCTGGCCGACGCCGGCGCCCCCGATCCGGACGGGGCGGTGGAGGCCGCACTGGCCCCGCTGGCGCCGGAGGTGTACCGCTTCCAGCGGCACACGCTCGGCCTGCCGAAGGAGCGGATCGCCGCGTCCCTGAGCTGGCTCGCCCGGCGGATGGCGGACCCCGGTCCGGGAGCGGCGGCGGACGGCCGCTGACCCGGGGACGCCCGCGGCTCCGCTCCGCCGCAGCGGCGGAACCCCGGGGAGAACGGCGCGCCCGGCGGGCGCGCGGGACGGCACGCCGGGCACCGGTCGGCGCGCCCGGCGGGCCGACCGGGCGGTCAGTCGCGGGTGAGGCGCTCCAGGCGGTCCATGGCCTCGACGTACTGCTCGACCATGCCGAACACCACGTCCCGCGCGGACCTCACCTGGTTCATGGTCCCGATGATCTGGCCGGCCGGGAAGGTGGCCAGCTCCGCGGCGTCGGAGCGGCCGATCCGGCGCAGCGCGTCGGAGATCAGCATGAACTGCAGCGGCATCGGGAGCGTGCCCGGCGACTCGGCCGACTCCCAGGCGTCGGTCCACTCGTTCTTCAGCAGGCGGGCGGGCTTGCCGGTCCACGAGCGGGAGCGGACCGTGTCGCGGGAGGTCGCCTCCAGGATGCGCCGCTTGGCCATCTCGGGGGTGTCGGCCTCCTCCACGGTCAGCCAGATCGACCCGGTCCACACGCCCTCGGCGCCGAGCGCCATGCCCGCGGCCATCTGGCGGCCGTCGCCGATGCCCCCGGCGGCCAGCACGGGCACGTCCACCGCGTCCACGACCTGGGGGACGAGCACCATCGTGGAGATCTCACCGGTGTGCCCTCCGGCCTCGGTTCCCTGGGCGACGACGACGTCCACACCGACCTCGACCTGCTTGACCGCGTGGCGGGGGGTGGAGGCGAGCGCGGCCACCTTGACCCCGTGCGCGTGGGCGAGCTCGACGATGTCGGCGGGGGGCGGGCCGAGCGCGTTGGCGAGCAGCGCGATGGGGTGCCGGAGCGCGACCTCGACCTGCGGCCGGGCGGTGGCGTCGGTCCAGCCGAGCAGGACCCGGCCCGCGTCGGAGTCCTCCCCCAGCGGCGGCACGTCGTGCGCGGCCAGCAGGTCGTCGACGAACCTCCGGTGCCCTTCGGGGATCATCCCCTGCAGCCGGGCCACCAGGTCCTGCGGGGAGTCCACCCCGAGGTCGGCTCCCGCGTAGGAGGCGGGCATGACCACGTCGACGCCGTACGGCCTGCCGTCGACGTGGTCGTCGATCCACTTGAGCTCCGTCTCGAGCTCTTCCGGGGTGAAGTAGAGCGCGCCGAGCACGCCCATCCCGCCGGCGCGGCTGACCGCCGCGACGACGTCCCGGCAGTGGCTGAACGCGAAGATCGGAAACTCGATTCCGAACATGTCCGTGACACGGGTCCGCATGGGCCCACGGTACGACCGGCCCCGACAGACTGCAACGCGTTCTAGTACAGAATATTTCGCCTGTACTAGCGAGTAACTATAATGAGAACAGGTTTCAGCGCGGCATTCTGCGCCAGATCGCCCGGGGCAGCACCCGCATCACCGCGAACACCAGCCGCAGCGCGCCGGGCACCCACACCACCTCGGCCCCGGACCGCAGCCCCGCCACCACCGCGTCGGCGACCTGACCGGGGGTCGAGGAGAGCGGCGCCGGCGTCATGCCCTGGGTCATCCTGCCGATCACGAAGCCCGGCCGGACCACCATCACCCGCGCCCCGGAGCCGTGCAGCGCGTCCCCGAGCCCCTGCGCGAAGCCGTCCAGGCCCGCCTTGGCCGAGCCGTACACGAAGTTGGCCCTGCGCACCCGGACCCCGGCCACCGAGGAGAGCACCACCAGCGTCCCGTGGCCCTGCTCGCGCAGGCGCCGGGCGGCGTGCAGCCCGACCGAGACGTGCCCGCCGTAGTTCACCGCGACCGCCCGCGCCGCGGCGAGGGGGTCTGCGTCGTACTCCTCCTGCCTGCCGAGCACGCCGAAGGCGGGGATCACCACGTCCAGGTCGCCGACGAGCTCCGCCGCGGCCTCGATCACCTCGCCGTGCGTCTCGGGACGGGAGGCGTCGAAGTCCAGCAGGTGCACCTGCGCGTCCCCGATCACCGGCGGCTCGCCGCCGGCCGCGCCCCGGGCGGCGAGCACCACCCGGCGGGCCCCGTCGCGGACCAGCCGCTCGACGATCGCCAGCCCGATCTCGCTCCGGCCGCCCAGCAGCAGCACCGTGTCCACCGAGCCCAGGGCGTTCCTCACGGCGCCGCTCCCCTCTCCGCTCCCGGCCGCCTCGGCGGCCGGGCCTCGCCTACTCCGATCACCGCGGGCCGCTCCCCGGCCGCGCCGTCCCGCCTCACAGGCCCAGCCGGCGGGCCAGGTCGCTGCGGAACACCCCGCGGGGGTCCGCCTCGTCGCGGACCCTACGCCACTCCGCCAGCCTCGGGTACGTCGCGGCCAGCGTCTCCGCCGCCATCCGGGAGTCCTTGGCCAGGTAGAGCCGCCCGCCCGCCTCCGCCACCTGCTCGTCGAAGGCGCGCAGCAGCCGTGCCAGGCCGCGCACCCCCGCCGGGATGTCCAGCGCCAGCGTCCAGCCGGGCATCGGGAACGACAGCATCCCCGGCGTGCCGGGCCCGAACCGCTTGAGCACCGTGAGGAAGGAGACCACGCCCTCGGCGGAGAGCCGGGAGACGATCCGCCGCAGCGTCGCCTCCTGCCCGAACGGCACGGCGAACTGGTACTGCACGAAGCCCCGCGGACCGTAGACGCGGTTCCAGCCGTCCACGAAGTCCAGCGGGTGGAAGAACGGCGCCAGGTGCTGGACGGAGGTGCCGGGGCGGGACTTGAGGTACCAGGCCTCGTTGAAGGCCCGGACGGTGAGCGGGTTGAGCAGGCCGCCCGGCGCCCACGGCGGGGCCGCCAGCAGGGGGCGGGGGGAGAACTCCAGCGGGTCGGCGCCGCGCGGCAGCTCGTCGCGGGCGGCGTGGTCGCCGCGGGTGAGCACGCTGCGGCCCATCCGGCCGCCCCGGGCGAGCAGGTCGATCCAGGCGACCGTGTAGCGGTGGCGGTCGTCGGTGGCGGTCATCGTCTCCAGGGTGTGGTCCAGGTCCCGGGTCCGCTCGACGTCCACCCGGACCCGCGAGGTCTCGATCGGCACGCACCGGAAGGCCGCCTCGACGATCACCCCGGTCAGGCCCATGCCGCCCACCGTGGCCCAGAACAGCTCGTCGGCCGGAGTCAGCACCCGGACGGCTCCGTCGGCGGTGACCAGGGTCAGCGAGCGCAGGTGGGCCCCGAAGGAGGAGTCCACGTGGTGGTTCTTGCCGTGCACGTCGGCCGCGACCGCCCCGCCGACCGTCACGTACCGGGTGCCGGGGGTGACCGGGACGAACCAGCCCCGGGGCACCAGGGCCGCCATCAGGTCGTGCAGGCTCAGCCCGGCGTCGGCGGTGACCAGGCCGGTGCCCTCGTCCAGCGACCAGGAGGTCAGGGCGGTGCAGTCGACGACGAGCCCGCCGGCGTTCTGCGCGGCGTCGCCGTACGAGCGGCCGAGCCCGCGGGCGGCGACGCCCCGGCCCGGCGCCCGCCGGACGAGCTCGGCGACCTGCTCGGCCGAGGCGGGCCGGGCCAGCCGCGCGGGGGTGGGCGCGGTACGGCCCCAGCCGGTCAGGAAGGTCATGCCGGGCGGCGCGGCGGGGCTCATGTCAGGTGGATGCCGATCGTCAGGAGTACCAGCAGGGCGGTGATGAACAGCTGCAGGGGCCGGTCTCGCAGGGCGAGCTCCTCCGGCTCCTCCCCGACGCCCCGGTCCACGAGGAGATTGTGCCGCAGCACGACGAGCACGAAGGGCACGATGCTCATGGCGTGGAACGGCAGGGCCGACTGCTCGTTCAGCGCCCACAGGCAGTAGGTGACGATCATCGCGCCCGAGGCCATGGTGCGGACCTGCGCGAGATAGGCGGGGGTGTAGGCCGCCAGGATCGCCCGGGTGGCGTTGCCGCCGGGGCCGTCGTGCGCGGCGCGCACCTCGGCCTCCCGCTTGCCCGCCACGAGCTGCAGCGAGCCGAGCGAGACCACCACCAGGAACCAGCTCGTCACCGGCACGTCCACCGCGACCGCGCCGGCGAAGGCGCGGATGACGTGGCAGCCCGCGACCGCGACCAGGTCGACCACCGGCTGGTGCTTGAGCCACAGCGTGTAGGAGAAGGTCAGCGCCAGGTAGCCGGCGACGACGGCGGACAGCCGCCAGCCGCCGGAGAGCGCGGCGACCGCCGGGGCCGCGGCCATCAGGAGGACGCCGGCGGCGCGGGCGAGCGCCACCGGCACCAGGCCCGCGGCGATGGGCCGGAACCGCTTGCGGGGGTGCCGCCGGTCGGCCTCGACGTCGGCGGCGTCGTTGATGAGGTAGGCGCCGCTCGCGGCCAGGCAGAAGGCGGCGAAGGCGATGAACGCGCCGCGCAGTCCCTCGGCGGTGCCCAGCAGGCCGGCCGCCCCGGGCGCGGCGAAGACCAGGGTGTTCTTCAGCCACTGGCGGGGCCGGCAGGCCCGGACCAGCGGGACCGGGGAGAACCTCCGGTGCGCGCGGACGGCCGCCGGCGGGTCCGCCGGCGGCCGTTCGATCGTCCTCTCCTCGCCCGTCACGCCCTGGCGCCCGCCCGGCGGGCCACGACGAGGCCCGCGATCAGCAGGACGAGGCCCACCAGGAGCAGGACCAGCGGGATCGTGACCTTGATGAGGGTGATCTGGTTCTTGCTCTCGACGGCGTTGTTGACCAGGGTGTTCACCGTCTCCGGGGTCATCCGGAAGGTGGCCCGCAGGGCGGTGATGCTGTGCGCGCCGTCGGTGCTGCGCAGGACCTCGTCGCGCTGCTGCTCCTGCTTGACCGGTGAGCCGGTGACGGGCTCGATCCAGAACGTGTTCTTGCTGGTGTGGTAGCGGTCCGCCTGGACGTCGCCGACGGTGTCGGTGATGCCCAGGATGGACGCGGGCACGTTGCGGGTCTCGGTCTTGGTCTCCGGCACGTCCTGCTCGAAGCGGTAGACGAGCACGCCGTTGACGTGCTCCTCCCCGACGAACCGGGCGTCGAAGGCCTTGCCGGTGACGGAGTGGAACACCTTGTAGGTCTTCTTCTCCACGTCGAAGGGCCACTTGTAGATCTGGCCCTCCAGGGTGACCGGCTTCTTGTCGACGTTCACCGAGCAGCAGGTGACGCCCTCACCGGTGAACTTGTCGAAGGCGCTGCGCCGCTCGGTCAGCGTGATGCCGGAGTTGCCGTTCGTCTCGTCGTTGACCGCGGTGAACTCGTCCCACACGACGGTGTCGTCCTTGGCCTGCGACACGTCGCCGCGGGTGGTGACGGTGACGCCGAGCCTGGCGGTCATGACCTTCAGGTCCTTGACGCTGAAGTACTGGGCGCCCTCGGCCTCCAGCCTGCTGACGCCGTACTGGTCGGCGGGCGCGGCGATCAGGCTGCCGCCGACCTGGAAGCGCACGAGAGGCGCCAGGACGACGAGGAAGGCTCCCAGGGCTAGAAGAACGATCCCGACTATTCGGCGCATTGATCCTCCTGGGGGGTTCCCGGGCCGGGCAGGTGGTCATGGGGGGTGAAATGTACTTAAATCACGTTCTACTGGCCAGTATGTTAGTGATGCCGATCACCCACGTCACCAGGGATGCCGAAAAGTGACCGAAACAAGTTCTAGGTCGGCGCAGGCCGCCGGGCAGGGGATTCCCGGGGTCGGCGGCCACCTAGACGCCCTCGACGGGATGCGGGCGATCGCCTCGTTCACCGTGCTCGTCTACCACGTGGCCAGCGAGTCCGGCGCCATGCTGCGGGAGGGGTTCATCGGCGCGCTGCTCTCCCGCGGGGACGTGGCCGTTTCCGTCTTCTTCGCCCTGTCCGGCGTGCTGCTCTACCGGCCCTTCGCGGCCGCGGCGCTGGACGCGGGCCCCGCCCCGCGCGCCCGCGCCTACCTGTGGCGGCGGGCGGTGCGCATCCTGCCCGCCTACTGGCTGGTGGTCGTCGTCGCCATGCTCATCTGGTCACGGGACCACCTGTCCGACGGCTGGTCCTGGCTCCTGCTGCTCACCCTGAGCCAGAACTACGACCTGGAGCCGTGGTGGTTCGGCCTGGGTCCGCAGGGCCTGGCCCAGATGTGGAGCCTGTCGGTGGAGGCCGCGTTCTACGTCTCCCTGCCGGTGCTCGCCACCGCGATGGCGGCCTTCGCCCGGCGCGCCGGCGACGACGTGGACCGGCGGGCGCGGCGGCTGCTGGCCTGCCTCGCCGTCCTGGCCTCGACATCCTTCGTCTGGACGCTGCTGACCTACTACCCGCAGTACCGGCCCTACCTGAACCCCTGGCTGCCGCGCTCGATGGTCTTCTTCGCCGCGGGCATGGCGCTGGCCGTCGTCATGGTCTGGGCCCGGGCCCGGCCGGACGGCCCCGCCGCGCGGTTCGCCCGCGACGTGGCCGCCTCCGCCGGCTCGTGGTGGCTGATCGCCGCCCTCGCCTACGCCGTCGCGGCCTCCCCGGTGACCGGCACCCGCTTCCTCGGCATCGACGGCGTCTGGTCGGGCCTGTCCGAACTGGCCCTCTACACCGTCGTGTCCTTCTGCCTGCTCGCCCCGGCGGCGCTGCTCCCGCCGGGCGACTCCCCCGTCCGGCGCCTGCTGGGCAACCGGGTCATGGCCTTCCTCGGGCGCGTCTCCTACGGCGTGTTCCTCTGGCAGTTCGTGGCGATCTACGCGTGGTACGGCTTCACCGAGCAGCAGTCCTTCACCGGCGGCTTCCTCGCCAACCTGCCGCCCATCACCGCCATCACGCTGGGCCTGGCGGTGCTGACCTACCGGTTCGTGGAGCGTCCCCTCCAGCGGCTGAACGGCCTGGTGCGCCGCTAGCGCGGCAGGGCGCGCTCGGCGGCCGGGGCGCCCAGGCCCACGCCGGTCAGACAGAGCGGGGCGGCGGGGTCCTCCAGGACGATCCGCATGCCCCTGGCCACCTCGGTCACCGGGAAGTGCACCATGCCGCCCCGGGTCGCCTTCAGGGAGAGCAGGATCCGCTCGTCGCCGATCTCGACCCGGACCGCGGTGGCGCGCCGGGACGTGTACGCCAGCGCGCCCGCGGTCGCCTGCCCGCCCCAGGAGATCGCGTCGGGCAGCGGCACCTCGCCGTCCACCACCGGGATGCAGCGCTCGCCCTCCGGAGCCGCCTGGAAGAAGACGGCGTCGATGGTCATCTTCGCCAGCCTGCCGTTCTCGTCGAACACCCTGGCCTCGTGGCTGGGCTCGGGGTGGGCCATCCGGGCCCGCAGCTCCGGGCGGGCCAGCGGGATGAGCAGGTGGCTGGTGAGCCTCCGGTCCCCGTTGAACGGCAGCACGATGTCCTCGGGCAGCGGGGTCGGGTAGATCACGACGCCGGCCGGGGCTGCGGCCAGTTCCGCCGCGGCGGTGTCCAGGTAGGCCCGGACCCGGTCGCCGGTGAGCGTCCCCCGGTAGGCCTCGATGGAGACCGTCGAAGTCACCAGGTAGGCGCCCACGGTCAGCCCGGCGGTCATCGAGAGCACGGCCCGGTCGGGCAGCGGGCGCCGGTAGGCGCCCTGTTCGTCCCGGAGCGGCAGCAGCGCCAGTCCCAGGCAGACGCCGAGGACGACCGCGGCGTCGGCGACGTAGCGGGTCTCCAGGCCGACCAGTCCGGTGTAGCTGCCCCGCGCGATCAGCGTGGGGATCACGTCGGCGCAGACCAGGTAGGCCGCCAGGATCAGCCATGCCCGCACCGCCCGCCGGCGGTACAGGAGCGTGGCCGCGACCAGGGCGGCCAGCACCAGCCAGGCGGCGGCGACCGTCAGGTCCGAGGGGGCCGCGAGCCCGCCGGCCGGGGTGGGGTTCCAGCCGATCGGCCCGCCGACCGCCCCGCTGGGGAAGGTGCGGCCCAGCAGGAGCCCGGTCAGCTCCGCCGCGATGCCGGGCTTGGGCACGGCGGCGCCCTCCCCGGGTGCGGTGCCCCGGCGGGCGAGGTAGACCGCGGTGTAGGCGGCGAGCACGGCCGCGTGCGCGGCCCACAGCCACCGGTGCCGCCCGAGCTCGCGGAGCATCGACCGGACCCAGCCGGTCCGCCGGTCCCCGCAGAACGCCGTGGTGACGGCGAAGGCCAGGAAGGGGACGAAGACGCCCTTGGTGCTGAAGGCCATGCCCAGCACCGACCAGGCCAGCGCCCGCCGGCCGTGCCGGTCGCCCTCGCCTCGGGCGGAGCGGACCTGGGCCGTCAGCGCGAGCACCAGGGCGAGCTGGAGCGGGACCGCGTTGAGCGCGGCGGCCCACCAGGCGAACGCCGGGATCGTCAGCGGGCAGAACAGCAGCACCGCCAGCGGCACCAGGATCGCCGGACGGCCGCCGAACAGCAGCCGCAGCAGCCGGAACTGCAGTACGGCGAGCAGCGCCTGGGCGGCGAAGGTGACGGAGGCGACCAGCAGCCAGTCGTAGGCGGCGATCCGCGACAGCACCCAGGTCAGCGCGAGCGCGCCGGGCATGAAGTGGCCCTTGTGGACCCGGGTCACGAAGTCGAGGGTGAGGTCGTTCTCGTAGGCGTTGCCGACGAAGATCAGGTCGTCCTCGACGAAGTAGGAGTCGCGCAGGATCAGCACGCGCAGCGCCAGCGAGGCCGCGATGAGCACCGCCGCGCCGAGCGTCACCGGGTCGCGCAGCCGCGCGGCCCGGCCGGGCGGGACGGCGTGCGGCGTCACGGGCCCGCTCTCCGTGGTCTCCACTGTCCGCTCCTTCTCCGATGTCCTGCGAGGCTCCCGGCCGCTCACCCTACGAGCCGGTAACATCGCCCGCAATACGGTGTTATGCTCCGCGCACCCTGGTTCGTCCCCGGCGGTGAGGAGCAGCATTGGAGACCCCGCAGGCGCCGTTCCGCGCCACTTTGGGCCGGTCCGTCAGACTGCTCGGCGCCTTCCGCAAGGAGCAGACCGACCCGGACTTCTTCTACGGCATGCTGGCCCGCGACACCGTCGCCCAGCTGGGCTCCTACACCGACCTGAACGGCGCGCTGGTCGCCGACGTCGGCGGCGGCCCCGGCTACTTCACCGAGGTGCTGCGGGCCGCGGGCGCCCGGCCCGTCTGCGTGGACTGCGACGCCGGGGAGATGATGGCCCGGGCGGGCGCGGCCCCGGAGGGGGCGGTGCTCGGCAGCGCCCTGGACATCCCGCTGGCGACCGGCTCGGTCGACGTCTGCTTCTCCTCCAACGTGCTGGAGCACGTCCCGGACCCGTGGCGCATGGGCGAGGAGATGATCCGGGTCACCCGGCCCGGCGGCGTGGTCTACCTGTCCTTCACGAACTGGCTCTCCCCCTGGGGCGGGCACGAGACCTCCCCCTGGCACTACCTCGGCGGCCACCGCGCCGCCGCCCGCTACACCCGCCGGTACGGCCGCCCGCCCAAGAACGTGTACGGCAGCAGCCTCTACCCGGTCTCGGTCGGGGCGGCGCTGCGCTGGGCCAGGCGGCACCCGGACGTCCGCGTCATGGACGCCCTGCCCCGCTACCACCCCCGCTGGGCGCGGGCCGTCATCCATGTTCCGGGACTGCGGGAGATCGCGAGCTGGAACCTCCTGCTGGTGCTGCGCCGCCGCTGACCCCGCCGGTCCCGCCCTCGGCGGCGCCGGCCGGACCGCGGCCGCTCTCGCCCGGGGCGTCCGGGCGGCCCCCGCCGCCGGGCTCCGGCCGGCGGCGGGACGGCAGGGCGAGCAGGGCCGCGACGAGCGCCAGCAGCCCGAACACGCCGGGCAGCACGTCGCGCACCAGGAGCACCCACCGGGTGAAGGCCTTCGCGTCGGCGGCCTTGACCGCGACGTCCTCGTCGGACATGACCAGGTCGGCCGCCAGGCTCACCCGGCGCTCGACGCCGTCGGAGGTGCGCAGGCTCTGCCGGTGCCGCTCGGCGGTCTTCACCGTCAGCCCGCTCTCCGGCTCGACCCAGAGCGTGCGGGTCACCTCGGCGTAGCGGGACACCGCGACGGTCCGCCGCCCCGGCAGGCCCAGGGCCCTTCCGGGCAGGTCCCCGAGGTCCTCGATCCTGATCGGGCCCGCGGTGTAGGCGTAGCGGTGGGTCCGCACGCCCTGCACGACCTCGGCGCCCTCGTAGCGCAGCGGGACCGCCCGGCGCAGCACCGTGTCGTAGAGCGGGTAGGAGCGCGGCTCGGCACGCGGCGGCAGCCGGAAGGCCAGCCCGTCCTGCCGGGCCCGCGGGTCCTCGTCGACGTACCCGTCGCAGCAGTCGACCACCTCACCCGTCCGGCGGTCGAAGGCGGTCCGGCGCTCGTGGTAGTCGATCCGGGCGCCCCACGCGGTGGTGAGCGAGGTGTACTCCACCCACACCGCGGTCTCCTCGTCCCCCGCCGCGGGGTCGCCGCTCAGCGTCGTGGTGGACACCAGCGGGATGCCGGTGCGCGCGGTGAGCGTGCCCAGGTCGAAGTAGGAGGCGCTGCGCGCGGTCAGCCGGTAGGTCTTGCCCTGCTCGCGCGGGAGCACCAGGGCGCTCTCGTAGACCTGGAAGCGGAGCAGCACCGCGAGGGTGGCGAGGAAGGCGCACACCGCCGCCAGGACGTGCCGGGGGATCCGGCGGACGTTCACCGGCTCACCGCCAGCCGCTCCTCGGACCGCCCGCCGGGCGGCTCCGGCCCGGCAGGCGCGGGGCGCGGCGGGGCGGGC